>CAZXNG010000083.1:0-5812 GCA_964642065.1 uncultured Halobacteriales archaeon | reverse complement strand
TGCCCCGACCCCGTACGAGAGAACATCTACGAGTTCGACGAAGCCAGACGCGAAGAGTACGGCATCGGCACCCTGCCGGAGAACCTCAAGCAGGCGGTCGACGCGCTCGAAGGAGACGAGGTCGTCCAGGACGCGCTCGGCCCTCACGTCAGCGAGAAGCTCGTCGAAGCGAAGCGCGCCGAGTGGGACGAGTACAAGGCCGAAGTCAGCGAATGGGAGGTCGACCGCTACCTCGACAACTACTGAACATCGGTAGCCCGACCAGACGTCTTCCCCCTTACTGCCCGCTAACAGAGGCCGTACACTTAACCTCTATCACCCACCCTGTTGCAGCATGTCAGTGATGGACGAGTTCAGGCTCGACGGAGACGTGGCGCTCGTCACCGGCGGAGCCAGCGGCATCGGACGCGCATGCTGCCAGGCAGTCGCCGAAGCCGGAGCCGACGTCGCCGTCGCCGACGTAGACGAGGAAGGCGCCCGAGAGACCGCGGAAGAGATAGAGGATGCCACCGACTCCACAACATTACCGGTCGAGGTCGACGTCCGCCGCCGCGAGGTCGTCGACGAGATGGTGGAGGACACCGTGGAGGAGCTCGGCTCTCTGGACGTCGCTTTCGCGAACGCCGGAGTCGCCGAGCTAGAACCCTCGGTCGAACAGTACGATGAAGCGACCTGGGACCGCGTGATGGACGTCAACCTCCGCGGGGTGTTCCTCACGAACCGCGCCGCCGCGGAGCAGATGAAGCAGCAGGACGACGGCGGCGTCATAGTGAACACGTCGTCGATATACGCGTTCGTCGCCGACCGCACCCTCGGCTTGCCCGCGTACACCGCGTCGAAGGCGGGCATCCGACAGCTCACGCAGGCGATGGCTACGAAGCTCGCCCCAGAGATACGCGTCAACGCGATGGCGCCGGGCGCCGTCCGTACGAACATCGGAGCCGGGTTCATGAAGGAAGGCAGCGGCTTCGACGAGGTCCAGGAGATGATACGCGAACGCACCCTCCTCGACCGACTGGCGGAGCCAGAGGACGTCAAGGGACTCGCGGTCTACCTCGCCAGCGACGCCTCCTCCTACTGCACGGGGTACACCTACGCCGTCGACGGCGGCTGGCTCAGCGTCTGAATCCGCGGAGAAGCTACCTTATCATCCGCTCGATAGGTGTCACGAGGATGTCGCGGGCGCCCTCCCGCCTCACCGCGTTCACGGTCTCGTAGATCCGGTCCTCGTCGACGACGGCATGCACCGCGACCATCGAGTCACCTTCGACCCGCATCACCGTGGGGCCGCCGAGACCGGGCGCCGCCTCCTTGACTGCGTCGAGGGAGTCCTCGGGGACGTTCATCATCAGGTACCGTTTGTCCTCCGCCTCGACCACGCTCTCAAGCGCGCTCCTGACGTCCTCGACCTTGCGGTCGTCGACGACGTCGGGTCGGGCGAACAGATGTACGCTGCTGTCGAGCACCTCCGCGAGTATCTCGAGGTTGTTGACCTCTAGCGTCGTGCCCGTCGAGGTGATGTCGACGATGGCGTCCGCCATGTCGGCGTGCGGCGTCAGCTCGGTGGCGCCCGTGACCTCGACGACGTCGACCTCGACGGCTTCGTCGTCGAAGAACTCCCGGGTGATGCGGGGGAACTCGGTCGCCACGCGTTTGCCGCCGAGGGCGCCCAGGGACCCGTACTCTCCCTCGGGTGCGGCGACGACCAATCGGCAGCTGCCGTAGCCGAGGTCGAGCAGAGACTCCAGCTCGACGCCGGATTCGCGGACCTGGTCGAGGCCGGTGACGCCGACGTCTGCGGCGCCTTCGGCGACGTACTCGGGTACGTCGGCGGCGCGTGCGTACAGCACGTTGATGTCGGGGTCGACGGTGTCGGCGTACAGCTTGCGGTCGCTGCCGTTCTCGATCTCCAGACCCGCCTGGTCGAACAGCTCGACGGTGGGCTCGTGCAACCGTCCCTTGCTGGGAACCGCTATCCTCATTGAGACGAGGTTTACACCGGCTTGACTTAAACGAAGTCCTTCGGAGACGTAGGACGACGTATTACGGACGCTGACTGTCAGGCGTACCGTCTGCGTCCCCGTATCTCCTCGACGCGCTCCAAGACGTCGTCACTCCGCTCCCACTCGTAGCCGTCGCGAACCGCCTCCACCTCGGTGTCGGCGTCCTCCAGGGTGCCGCGGAGCGAGCCCTCGAAGACGTGGACGTCGACTCCGAAGTCCTCGACATCTCTGGTGCTGTACGCGAGCCCGAAGTCGACGGCGTACACCCGTCCGTCGCTCCGTAGGAAGTTACGGGTCGTCGGGTCGCCGTGCGCGACACCGGCTTCGTGGAGCGCGGCGAGGTGGCGGCCGACCTCCCACGCCTCGCTCTCCGTCGGCCGCCGGAGCTCCGAGACCTCGCCGTCGATGTCGACGAGCAGCTCCATCTCCAGCAGGTGCTCCCGGAGGTCCACGTCGAGGACCGCGGGCGTCGGCACGCCGGCGCGCCGCGCCTCCGAGGTGAGCCGCGCCTCCGCCCGGGTGCGCTTCCGGCGGACGACGTCGTCGACCTCCTGCACGCGGTAGCTCTTCGGCAGCCGGTGCTTCCTGACGACCCCGCGGTCGAAGTCGAGAGAGACTTCGGCTTCCGCGCCCTTCACGAAGCCGTCCTCGACACCCGTCTCCTCGGACCGTTCCGGCCGCCAGACGACGTCGACGTCCTCCGGCCGCCAGTCCGGCAGCACGCGGCTGTCCTCCACCTCTACGGACTCCCCGGCGTCGAACGCCATCCATCCGGCGACAGCTATCATCGCTCCGTTGTCGCCGAGGAAACGCTTCGGCGGCGCGTGGAACTCCGCCCCGCGTTCCTCGCACATCGTCCGCAGCATCTCCCGCAGCCGCTGGTTCCGCGACACCCCTCCGCCGACGACGAGCTCGTCCTTCCGCGTCAACGCGAGCGCTCTCTCGGAGACCTCCGTCAGCATCGCGAACACCGTCTCCTGCAGGCTGTTCGCCACCACCGGCAGCGGGACGCCGTCGTCGACGAGGTCCTGCCCCGCGTTGACGATGCCGGAGAACGAGAACTCCATCCCCTTCACCGTGTACGGCAGCTCGACGTACTCTTCGGTCTCCCTCGCTAGCTCCTCTATCTTCGGCCCACCGGGGTGAGACAGGTCGGCGTGTCGTGCGAACTTGTCGAGGGCGTTGCCGACGCCGGTGTCCATGGTCTCCCCGAGCACTCGGTAGCCGCCGCCGAGGTACGCGGTGACGAGGGCGTTGGCGCCAGCGGCGTCGAGCGCGACGGGGTCCTCGAATCCGCTGCTCCAACGCCCCATCTCGACGTGCGCGAGCGTGTGGTTGACGCCGACTAATGGGACGTCGAGCCGCAGCGAGAACGCGCGGGCGGCGGTGGCGGTGTTCCGGAGGCAGGGCCCGAGGCCCGGGCCGCGGCTGAACGCCACCGCGTCAACGTCGTCCTCGTGGCCTTCGAGTGCTCGTTCGACGACGTCGACGACGTGCGACGAGATGTGTTCGCTGGCCTCGCGGGGGTGGATGCCGCCGCTCTCGGGGACGTAGGCCTCGCCTTCGAGGGAGACGACCTCGTCGCCGTCCGAGTCGTAGACCGCCGCGCTACTGTTCCAGGCCGTGCCCTCGACGCCGAGTACCTTCACGTCTGGGTACCGGTCACGGCGTCTCGTCTCCGGTTACTCCCACTCGGTGTAGCCGCACCCGCCGCAGTGGACGCGGTCGCCGTGGTCCGCGAGGAAGGTGTCTCCGCACCGCGGGCAGTTCTCCTTCGTCTCCTCCACCTCGTCGTCGTCGATGTCGTAGTACTCGTTGCGCGCGGGCATCAGGCCTCGGCCTCCTCTTCCTCTTCGTCGGCCTCGGAATCAGGTTCCTCCTCGGTCTCGTCACCGGCTTCCCCGGACTCCTCGTCTTCCCCCGCTTCTTCCGCGGCTTCCTCCTCGGTTTCTTCCTCGACCTCCTCCGTCTCCTGCTCGGTCTCCTCCTGCTCTTCGGCTTCTTCCTCCTCGGCCTCGGTGTCCTCGGCTTCCTCCTGTTCGGTCTCGGCCTCCGCCTCCTCTGCCTCGTCTCCTACCTTGTTCCGTTCGAGCATGTACTCCTGCTCGACCTCCTTCGCGGTCTCGGGCGAGTCGTAGACCTTCGCGCGGCCGAGGGTCTCGTTCATCCCGAACCTGGTGTCGAGCTCGTGGACGATGACCTCGTCGCTCGCCCGGTCGAGCTTCGCCGCCAGGGAGTCCCTGACCGCGAGCCTTGCAGGGGTCTCTTCGTCGTGTACTACGCTGAACCGGACTTCCTTCCTGTTGAGGAGGTCGTTGTTCTCCTCGCTGGTGATCTCGATCTCCATCTTTTCACTTGGTCGTACTTCCCGCGACCCGCGCATAAGAATTACGACACAGGGACGCCGGAATCCGTGGAACGTCAACCAGGAAGAGAGTGGCCGCTACAGCCCCAGAAGACGCCGTAGCCCCTCCTCGTCCTCGACGTCCATCCGGAACAGCAGGTCTTCGGCGGTCTCACGGGATTCGTCGTCGACCTCTACGTAGACCATGCCCTCGTCCGGCTGTCCGTAGACCACGGTGTCGCCCTCCTCCGCGAGAAGTATCGCCGGCAGCACCGCGAGATCCTCCTCGCCGTCGACGTAGACCGCGCCACCGCTGTCGAGCTCGGCGGCGATGCTCTCCAGAAGCCCTCGAGTCAGTGTGCCGGCGGGGTTCTTCACCTCGTCGACCACCTCCAGCGTGTCCACGGCCTCCTCTACCTCAGGGTCTACCTCGCGTCGCTTCGTCCTGCCGTCGACGAGCGAGAGGTCGGGTGTGACGCCGGCGTCGACGAAGTGCCTGGTGACGACGTCGCCCACCGCGACGAGCCGTCCGTCGACCTCACGTACCTCGGATTCCACGGGGCCGAGCGGCTGCTTGAGCTCGCTCCGTAGCTCCTCGGGAAGCTCGACCAGAACCAATGCTAGCGTACCTTGAGCGCGTACTTGCCCGCGGTCTCGACCTCCATCTTCTCCGCTACCTCGCTCTGCTCGGGGTCGACGACGGCGACGTATCCCGACCAGTCGTCGGTGAGGTTGTTGCTGCCGCAGCTCGGGCAGACCTCGGTGTCGTGTGAGACGTACAGGCAGTCGCGACAGGCGAGCTTCGTCACCCTTCGACCTCCTGTGCTTCGCTGTCGTCCTCCTGGTCGGCCTCCTCCAGCCAGCCGTGCTTGCCGAGCCCGGTCTGCCGCGCAGTCAGCCCTATCTTGCTGTCGCCGGGGTTGCGTTCGTCGATGCTGACGGTGACGATGCGGCCGCGGACGGCGTCGTCGACGCCGAGCGCCTGACCGCTCTCGCTGGCGTGGAGGCGGGCGCCGTCCTCGTCGTAGCTGTAGTAGTCGTCGCCTATCTGGCTCGCGTGCAGCAGGCTGTCGATGGGTCCTATGCTGACGAACGCGCCGAACGAGACGACTTCCGCGACCTTGCCGTCGACTATCTCCTGCATCAGGGGTTCGAAGACGATGGCGGTGAACTCCGCCTCGTAGAACACCCCGGCTTCGTTGTACAGGATGTTGCCCTCGCCCACGTCGTGCACCTCGGTGACCGCGACCACCCAGCCGAGGTCCTCGTCGCACCTCCCCTCGAGCTTGTCCTGCAGCAGCTCGAGGATGACGTCGTCGGATACGTCGTCGAGTCTCTCCGGCGGCACCCGTACCGTGTCGAGCAGTCTGGTCTTCTTGTACATGTTAGGGCCTCGTGACACCCAGACGGTTGTCTCCTCTCAGGTGTATTACTGGGACGCCTGCTTTAAGCAACCTGTTTTTCA
>CAZXNG010000082.1:1953-5818 GCA_964642065.1 uncultured Halobacteriales archaeon | reverse complement strand
TCTGTGCGATAAAGCGGGGGACGAGTTCGTTGAGGTGGTAGTTGAAGCGACCCGCCGCGTCCATCGGCCGTGGTACGAGCAGGAGACGGGCGAGGACTACCGGGAGGCGCTCCGGGCGGCGAAGGAGACTCTGGACCCCGAGGGAGTGATGAACCCCGGTTGCCTGCTCGATTCCTGAAGGCTGCCAAGGTTTCAGCCGAAGAACTCCAGCGCCGCGTCGGCGACGCCGTCGGGGTTCTCGTACGGCAGGAAGTGGCCGCCCGACAGCGTCCTGTGTTCGAACTCTCCGTCGAAGCACCTCTCGCTCTCCTCGAACATCGAAGCGGGGATGCAGCCGTCGCTGGAACCCGACAGCAGCAGCGTGGGCGCCTCGATACCGCGCACCAGCATGTTCTCCGCGTCGGGGAGCACCTCTCTGAAGAAGCTCCGGTAGTACAGCAGCGCGGCCTCCGCTGTGTCTCCCTGGCGGAAGGTCTCTTTTACCTCTTCGACGCGCCCGAGGTCGTCGAGCTGCGGGCTCCAGAGGTTCCAGAGATGCTCTATCAGGCGGTAGTCGTCGCGCCGGAGGAAGTCCTCGCTGACGCCGGGCATCTGGAACGCCATCATGTACCACGACCGCATGATCTGGAGTGGGTTCCCCTGAAGCGCCTCGGTGAAGTCCGGCGGCACGGAGACGACGACGAACTCTCCGAACGACGGGTCGAGGCGGGCGACGGCGGCGGATGCGATGGCGCCCCAGTCGTGGCCGACGACGAGCGGGTCTTCGGCGTCGACGGCGTCGCTGACTGCCATTACGTCGCTCGCGAGGTCGGTGACGGCGTAGTTCGACGGCGTCAGCGGCGGCGTCACGGTGTCGCCGTAGCCGCGCATATACGGTGCGGTGCAGGTGTATCCCTCGTCGGCGAGCCGCTGCATCAGGGGTTCGAAGCTCCAGGGGTCGTCGGGGAAGCCGTGGAACAGCAGCGCGTGCCGGTCTCCCTCTCCGACGCGGAGCGCCTGGAAGCCGAGCGTCGAGGTCTCGAGCTGTATCTCTCGTGCGTCCATCTTACGTGCCTCCTCCGAGGTGAGCGCGGCTTAAATCTGGAAGGGGTGACGTCGAACAGTCATCGCGTGAGTCGGGACTCCAGCATCTGCAACGTGGCGTCGGCGAACTTCTCCTTCAGCTCGACGCGGCTCCCCTCGAACTCGAACCTACGGGAGTCGACGTGAACCTCGTCCGCCTCGATGTACGCTACTCCGACGTAGACGGTGCCGACGGGTTTCTCCTCGCTACCTCCAGTGGGACCCGCTATACCCGATGTCGCGGCCGACCAGTCGACGTCCGCTGCGCGGAGCGCGCCCTCCGCCATCTGCTCGACGACCTCCGCGCTGACGGCGCCCTCGCTCTCCAGGACGTCACGGTCGACGCCCAGCTCCTGCTCCTTCGCGGCGTAGGAGTAGGTGACGTAGCCGCGGTCGAACCAGTCGCTGGCACCCGGGACGTCGACGAGCTTCGACGACAGCAGGCCACCGGTCGCGGACTCCGCGACAGCGAGGCTGTCGCCGCGTTCGAGAAAGAGGTCGGCGACATCTCGTGCTTCGGTCATGAAGGTAGTTCTTCTCCGTCGTTCATAATACCGGTCGCTTGGTAACCATGGCGGTCGAACTAACGGAGAGACAGGTCCGGAACTCTCTATAGCTTGCTGGGGTTTATGCGAACTCTACCGAAGGTCTTCCTACGTCGGTGAGGTCGGGGGACCTCCCATTTTTCCGGCTCCGGCCGCAACTCGACCCATGACCGAGGTCCACGACTCTACCCCGACCCGGACCCTTGGCGCCCGACTCGAAGACGCGGATTGCGTCGTCTTATGCCTCCACGGCCGCGGAGCCTCCGCGGGCTCCATCCTGGGGTTGGCGGAGGAGCTTCCGCAGGACGGTGTCGCCTACGTCGCACCACAGGCAGAGCGCCGGCAGTGGTACCCGAAGTCGTTCATGGCTCCGGTGGAGGCGAACGAACCCCATCTCTCCGGAGCTCTCGCCCGGGTCGACGTAGAGGTCGAAGCGGCCGTCGACGCCGGCGTCAAACTAGAGAACGTAGTGCTGCTGGGGTTCAGCCAGGGTGCGTGTCTGGCGGCGGAGTACGCCGCCCGTAACGCCCGGAGGTACAGCGGCGTCGTCTGCTTCAGCGGCGGCCTGATAGGCGACGAGGTCGAACGCGGACGCTACAAGGGTTCCTTCGACGGCTCTCCGGCGTTCTTCGGATGCAGCGACGTCGACCCGCACATCCCTGTAGGACGCGTCGAAGGGACTGTGGACGTGTACCGCGAGATGGACTCCGACGTCTCGGTGGAGATCTACGAGGAGATGGGACACACCGTGAACGAAGACGAGATAGAACGCGCCGCCGAAGTCGTGGAGGCAGCGAGAACCTAGCCGTGAGGTCTATCGACCAGAATGTTCAGAGTCCGCCGACGCCGCTCCTTACATCCGGCAGGTCGTGTTCGGTGTACTCCACCCCGAGCTCGTCTAACGCCTGCTTGAGATGCCGGTCTTCGGCGTAGTCGGCGCCATCTTCCTCGCGTATCTCCTGTGCCTTCGCGAGCACCTCGCCGCGGCGTTCGTCGGGGATGCCGTACCTGTCGGTGGAGAGCTCCACCATCAGGCCGTCGTTGTCTCGGGTGTAGAGGGAGACGAAGATACCGCGGTCGAACAGGTTGTAGCCGCGGCCGTCCTCCTTCAGCGCTTCTGCTGCGTCCTCGAACTGCTCGGGCGGCACCTTGAGCGCGATGTGGTGGACTCCGCCGACCTGCGTCGGCTGGGGACTGCGGTTCGAAGGCCGGTCGCCGACGAAGAACGTGAGGATGCGGCCGTCTCCGGCGTCGAAAAACAGGTGGGTCTGGCTGGGGTCGTCGAGGTTCGGCTGCCGGAGCACGAGCGGCATCCCGAGGAGGTCGCGGTAGAACTCGACGGCGGCTTCTGCGTTGCTTCCCCAGACGGTGACGTGGTCGACTCCGCTGGTCTGGAAAGGGCTGTCGGGGCTTTCGGCGGAGACCGGAAGGTCCTCTGGCTCCATGGAGGGACGTTCGGCGGCCGCGGGGATAACTCTGGCCGAGCCGCGGCGACGTCGGCCCGTGACGAGCCGCTGTCAGAGTAGCTTGTACACATACTTCTCGTACTTCTCGCGGACGCGGTCCCCCCACTGGTGGGTGTAGGTCTCGATGACGTCGCCGCCGACGTCGCCGCGGAGGTACTTGACGAGGGCGTCGTCGCCGCTTGAGTCGCGCATGTACGTGGTGAAGAAGTGCCTGCAGTAGTGAGGTGTTACGTTCTCCGTCATGTCCGCCTCTTTCGACCACCAGCCGTGGGGTTCCGTGTACTTACGCATCAAAGCGGCGACGGCCTCCGACGACAGAGAGTCTCCGCCGGACGGAGACAGCGGGACGAACAGTCTGTCGCCGCCTTCGGGTCGGACGCGCAGCCAGCGTTCGAGCTCCCGGTGTAGCTCGTCGTCGACGGGGATGCGGGTGTCTCGCATCCGTTTGTTGCCTTCGAGGTCACTGCGCACCAGCAGGGTGTCGGGTCGCGTCGGTCCGCCGCCTGTGCCGAACTCGTCGTCGACGCCGTCGAGCGACACGTCCTCGAGCCGCAGGTTCGCGAGCTCGCCGGCGCGCACCCCGGTCTTGAACAGCGTGAGAACGACCGCGCGGTCGCGAGGGTGGTTGACGTTCCGTACGAACTCGCGTACGTCGGAGACGTCTAGCTCCCGGCGGCGCGGGTTCTTGTCTATCTTCTCCGTCATCTCCTCGACGACGAGCGCCATCGGGTTCGACGTCTGCGGGTACTCCTCGGCCTTCACGAGGTAGCCGTAGAACCTGTGGACGTAGCT
>CAZXNG010000082.1:0-1853 GCA_964642065.1 uncultured Halobacteriales archaeon | reverse complement strand
TCGGTCCTGGTGTATCCGTTGGACATCGGGTGGTACTCCACGAGCTCTTCGGCGAGCAGGGTCTGCAGCGCCTCGTAGACCTCGGTCTCACCTGCGTCGACGTCCCCCGCGACGTCCTCCGCGGTACGGGGTTCGCCGTCGAGTCGTGCGTACACCTGGATGGCGTCGGCTGCTTCGGGCGAAGACTCCTCTGCTTCAAGTCGGTCGCGGAGCGCCTCTATCTCCCGTCTCGCGCTGACGACGTCGACGTCCTCGTATCCCTCGGGCGCGGTGTCCTCGTACAGCGACCGTCCTGCGTTCACCATGGTCTCGACGAACCGGCTCAGGCTCATGTCGAGCTCGCTGGCGTGTCGGCTCCAGACCTCCTTGGTGTCCTCGCTGACGTAGGTGGTGACGGGTTCGCTCTCGAGCCCGTTGTTCCAGCCCTTCGACTCCATATCCTAACATTAGAACCCCTGCTTATGAGGTTTCGTCAGACGTGCGTACGGCGTAGCGGAGGCCAGCGTTCAGACAACATATAAATACGTGTAAAGGGAAAGATGGGTGGATGGACGAAGACGTCTTCCTCTACGGCAGCCTGATGCGGGGTTTCGAACCCCACGAGAACCTCGCGGTCTCCGAGCGAGCCGAGTTCCTCGGTCAGGCGCACGTACAGGGCACCCTGTACAGCTTCGGGGACTACCCTGGGCTCCTCCGCAGCGAGACCGGCACCGTAGAAGGCGAGCTCTACCGCCCCACCGACCCGAAGCTCGTCGACGACCTCGACCACTACGAGAACTACTACCCCGACGCCGTCGAGGAATCCCTGTTCGTACGGACCTACGTCGACGTCGTCGACCGAGACCTCCAGGCGTGGGCGTACGTCTACAACGAAGACGAAGACGAAGGAGCGGAGATAGAGAGCGGAAGCTGGCGCGAACACGTCGAAGACAACGTGACACCCGAGGAGGGGGCCGAGACGGAGACACTCGACGAGGGAGTGCTGGAAGGACGGTCGGAGGACTACGTCCGATAGACGCCCCCAGATACCAGTCTACCTCTCCTCTCTATCCTCTCCGGTATAGCGACCTGTCGTAGACGTAGGCTGCCACCGAAACCGCGGCTTCGCCGGCCTCGAACCGCCACTCCTCGACTCGCACAGACACCGTGAGACAAAACCGTTGTGTACATCGAGCGGACGGCGAATCCTACGTATTGCTCAGTCGTCGAACTCCGGCGCGAAGACGTACCTGAGGTCGTCGACGAAGACCACGAACTCTCCGTCGTCCGCGTCCTCCACGACCCGCCGGTCGCTGTCGATGGCGACGTCCACCAGGTCTTCCAGGCTGTCGAGCTCGACCACCACGCCTTCTTCGGGGGCTTCACCCCGGGATATCCAGTCGTCGAGGTCGTCGCGCTGGCTCTCGAACTCCAGACGCCGACGGACGTCTTCGTCTACGTAGAACGCTCCCCGACGTCGTCCCCTGACGACTCCGGCAGCAGCGACGAAGCCGAGCAACGAGAACAGGGGCGCGACGTACAGCGAGACGGGTGACCGCGGCGCAGGACGCTCCACGGTGTGGAGGACCGTGTCGCTCGACTCTCCCGACTCGCCGTCAACCGAGAACGTCCCGCTCCCGACGTCGAAACGTGCTACGTCGCTGCGCTCGACCTCCACGGGGTCGCCGGCGGCGCGGGAGGAAGCCATGAGGGTCGCCTCGACGACGAACCGGGGGTCGCCGGGTGACGCACCCAGGTCGCGTTCGATACGGTCGATGCGCTCACTCTGCTCCCGGGGGTCGACCTCCACCTCGGTCTCCACCACCTCGCCGGGTTCGACGGAGTCGAAGCTCTCGGACCCCAGGTACTCGCTC
>CAZXNG010000081.1:0-5935 GCA_964642065.1 uncultured Halobacteriales archaeon | reverse complement strand
GGGGAGGCGAACCGCGCGCGGAAGCTCCTCTCGACGCTCGCGGACGAGCTCCCGACGCCGACCCACTACGACCAGCACGTCCTTACGCAGCAGACGGGGGAGACGCCGACGAAGCTCGACGAGGTGCTTGACCGGCTGCGGGAGGAGGGATTCGAGGCGTCGGCGGCGCACTACAGCGGACACGCGTTCAAGACCGACGCGCCGCTGGAAGAGGTGCTGGAGCTGGTGGGGAGGTAGAGTCAGCGCAGCCGTTCGAGCGTACACAGCTGTCTCTAACTGATTCTGCAGCCACTGCGCTTATTACATGAACCATGTGCTTTCAGTGAGGTCAAGGTGACTCCACTATACCTAGTATCTCCGGCGCTCTGTACACCTGGTACCGCTCCGACCCCGAGATCTCCTCTACTATCTCCTCTGCCTCCAGCGCATCGACTGCGTCGTAGACGGCCTGTCGTGAGCGCCCCGTGGCCTCGATAGCCCGGGGAGCCGTGAGGTACGGTTCCTCGAAGACGAAGCCCACTACGTCTCGGACGGCTGGACGGTTCGGGAACTTCGAGTAGTAGCTATCCCGTAGCTCCTGCAGGTCGACGCCGCAGCTGTACGCATCTATGGCTTGCTCGGCGACGGCGTTCAAGACGAAGCTGATCCACTGCTCCCATTCACCGTCCTGGCTCACCGCGAGCAGGTAGTCGAGGTACTGCTGGCGGTGTCTGTTGAAGTACGCGCTCAGGTAGAGGTACGGCTTCGGGAGAAGCCCTGCGTCGTACAGCTGAAGCATCATCAACAGCCTGCCGAGGCGGCCGTTTCCGTCGCGGAACGGGTGGATGGTCTCGAACTGATAATGCGTAATCGCCACGTCGACCAAGGGAGGATACGACCCGTCCTCCATGTAGGAGACCAGCTGCTCCAGCAGTATATCTATCACCTCCGGGTTCGCTGGCACGAACCGAGCCGCCTCCGCCGTCCCATCGGGAGACCCTATGTACACGGGGACGTCGCGGAGCTCTCCAGGGCGGTCCTCCTCGCCTCGGACGTCCGAGAGCATCGTCTCGTGTAGGTCGCAGATGAGCTCCACCGAGATCGATTCTCCGTCCTCGATACGGCTGAAGCCCTCGTGGACCGCGTCGACGTAGTTGTACGCTTCACGGACGTCAGCTGACTCGTCGGCGGATCTCTTCGGAGTCCCACCGACTTCGTGGAGGACGATGTCCGACACGGTGACGTTCGTCCCCTCGATCTGCGAGCTCATCGCAGCCTCTCGGACGACGAAGGGAGCGATCAACAGGTTCTCGTTGTCCACGTCGCGGTGAAGCGTCGCCAACCGCCCTAACGCGTGCTGAGCGTCGCCGTACACCCGCACGATGTCTTCGGTGTACTCGATCTTCGGAGGCAGGCTTTCGGGGCGGTAGCATGGTAGCCCCTCGTACGAATCTATCTTCCCGGGTCCATCTTCGAAGTCAGCCGGCTCCATATGATTTAGAGAAGGACTGCGCACACCTAAGTCTACTGGATGCGGATAAAGTTGACTTAGACATTTCATGGGGCCGCTTGAGTCAATAACTAGCAGTCTATCTTGTTTTAGAGAACAGGCATCTCTCGCTTAGTCAGCGGTGGAGGACCAGGGGACGAACTCCTCTGCGACTTTACAGGACCGAGATAGAGCAAGACGTCGAACCGACATCGCTCCCCAGCGCACCCGGAATTCCGGAACCTCCACGGCACCCTACTTGGCCTTCTGAGACCAAAGACGTACCATGGAAAAGATACCCGAGCTTCCGTCGCTCTACCCCGGGATGACGTTGCTCGACAGCGACGACCGCGTGGGGCCGCTGCAGTCGCTCGTCGTCGACCACGTGCTCCAGGGTCGCGGCAGTGTCTACTGGGTGGACGCAGGCGGACACGCGACGACGAAGCCGATGGCGAAGCTCGCGGGGCCGCAGGTGCTCGAACGCGTCGAGGTTGCCCGCGCCTTCACACCCCACCAGCACTACACCGCGGTCGAGACCCTGGCCGAAGAAGCAGGAAGCGGCGCTGCAGAACCCTCCATGGTGGTGGCGCCATCGGTCGACGCCCTGTACGAGGACGACGCCGTCGACGACCGGCGGGCGGAGAGGATGCTCCGGAAGACCCTGGCGCGGCTGTACGGCGTCGCCACTTCGGAGGACGTGCCGCTGCTCGTCTCCTCGGAGTCCCCGGTCCTCGGGGGACACGTCCGGTCCGCAGCCGACGAGGTAGTAGAGTGCCGTTCTACGCCGATGGGCGCGCGGTTCGTCTCCAGCGACTTCGAGACCCTGGTCTACCACGGCCGCCGCGGGATGCAGACGACGTTCGCGTTCTGGCGCCGTGTCCTCGAAGCCAGCAGCCCCATGGAGATGGAGCCCGCCGCCGAACCCGCGGGACATCTAGGGACGCCGGAGCCGCTGGAGCCCGCGGACCGCGCTCGACAGATGGAGGTGGACGCTGTTGGGCCGAACTAACCCGACGTTCCGCGACGAGATCGACGCACTCCGCGACGGCTGGGAGTCCTACCGCCGGTGTCTCCGCAGGGAGGACCAGGAGCGGTTCGACGCCTTGTTCGACGGCGCCCGCCGGCACGCCGACGCCTGCGGCCACCTCAACCCCCACGACCCCATGCCAGCGGTGCTGCTCTCGATGCTAGTCGAGCAGCAGCGCCGGATAGACGAGCTCGAACGCAGGCTCGACTGCGACGGCGTCGGCGCCGAGGAGGGCTCGCCGGAGCGGCGCGACCCCGGCGGGCTGAAGGGCACTCCGGGGCTCGAAGATGGCTGACTCCGGCGGCGTCTCCCGCGAGGCCGGCGAAGCCGCCGCCGACATCGAGGAGGGCCCGTACAAGGTCGACTTCCTCGACGACGGGGTGCACGAGTGGCACGCCGTCGACGGCGGCGTCGAACACCGGGTCGTCGACGACTACTCGCCGTCCGTCTACGTCGCGTCGGAGTCCACTGACGACCTCCTGCGACACCTCGAAGGACACCCCGACGTCTTAGGTCTCGGGGTCGAGAGCTGGCGACGGGGGTTCCGCCACGAAGCGGAGGATGTGCTGCGGGTAGACGTCGACGGCGTGGACCGCGTCAGGTCTACGGCGCGGATAGTGTCGAACTGGGGCGAGCCGCGGGAGCACGAGCTGTTCGACGTCGACCTGTCGCCGGAGTTCAGGTACTGCCTCGACCGAGGGCTGGATCCGACGCCGGAGCGCAGACCCGAGGTGCTGGAGCTCCGGACCCCGGAGGCGCCGACCCGCACGCCGGTGGCGCGTCTGGATGTCGACGGCTGCCGCGTCGAAGGCGCGGAGGAGGTCGTCGAAGCTGTCGACGCGGTGCTCGACCGCCGCGACCCCGACGTCCTCGTAGTCGACAGCGGCGCCCTGCTGCCGAAGCTCGGGGACACCGCAGAAGCCGTCGACCGTCGGCTGCAGCTCGGACGTCTCCCGGGACTGCAGAAGCGCGCCGAACGGTCGAGGTACGAGAGCTTCGGCAAGGTCTGTCACTCGCCCCGTCGTTTCAACGTCCCCGGCCGCGCGGTAGTCGACCTCTCCAACACCTTCCTATACGGGAAGACGGGGCTTCACGGATGCCTCGACCTCGTGGAGCGGTCGCGGAAGCCGCTTCAGGAGCTCTCGTGGGCGTCGATAGGCAACGTCCTGACGTCGATGCAGGTCTGCGAGGCGCGGAACCGGGACGTCCTCGTGCCCTGGCGGAGCTGGCGGCACGAGCGGTTCAAGCCGATGTCGACGCTGCACGAGAGCGACCGAGGCGGCACGACGTTCTCGCCCGACGTCGGCGTCCACCGGGACGTACACGAGCTCGACTTCGCGTCGCTGTACCCGAACATCATGGTGACGCGGAACGTCAGCCCGGAGAAGGTGCTCTGCAGCTGCCACCCCGACCGCAGCGACGTCCCCACGCTGGGGTACAACGTCTGCAGGGAACGCGGCTACCTCCCCGACCTCCTCGAACGGCTGGTCGAGGACCGCCAGGAGTACAAGAGAAGTATCGCGGAAGTCGACGACGAGGCCGCCCTTGACGAGCTGGAGGGCAGGTCGGACGCGATAAAGTGGATCCTCGTCTCCTGCTTCGGCTACCAGGGGTTCAAGAACGCGAAGTTCGGCCGCATCGAGTGTCACGAATCCATCAACGCGTACGCCCGCGAGATGCTCGTCGAAGCGAAGCGGGAGCTCGAGGACGCGGGGTGGCGGGTGGTGCACGGCATCGTCGACAGCATCTGGGTCAAGCCGCGGCGCGACGACCCCGAGCCGCTGGAGGACGTCGCCGCCCGCGTCTCCGACGACGTCGACATCCCGCTGGAGTACGAGGGAGCGTTCGACTGGATAGCGTTCGTCCCGCGCCGCGACGGAGGAGGCGGCGCGCTCAACAGGTACTTCGGCAGCCGACGAGACGGCGAGTTCAAGCTCCGCGGTGTCGAGTGCAGGCAGAGGAGCACGACGGGGTTCGTCGAGGAGTTCCAGCGCGACGCCGTCGAGGCGCTCGACCGCCGTCTGGAGCCCGAGGCCGTCTGCGGCCTCCTCGAGAGACGTCTCCGACGGCTCGAGGACGGCGATGTCGCGCCGGACGAACTCGTGGTGACGCGTCGGGTGTCGAAGCAGCCAGAGGAGTACTCCCGGATGTCCGCGTCGGTGGGTGCGATGGAGCGCGCCCGCGGCTTGGGGGTCGACGTCTACCCCGGCGAGGACGTCCGGTTCGTCGTCGTCGACGACTCCGCTGCGCGGTACCGCGAGCGAGTCCGGCTCTCGTTCGAGGACTCCGACGGGTACGACTCGGGGTTCTACCGGCGCCGTCTGCTGAAGGTTGCGGAGAGCCTGGTGTCGCCGTTCGGCTGGGGGCGGGACGACCTCGAGCGGAGGCTGGCGAGCACGGAGCCCGTCGGCCTGTCGGCGTTCTAGCTACGGGTCTTCGTCGCACCTATCGCAGAATCGGAAGAACCGGAAAACACAGGGTTCCATTTATTGTCTCCCCCGTCGTAGAGTACCGCTGCCTTGATAACCGACCTACGGGTGCTGCAGGACGAGTTCCTGCCGAAGGAGATACGCCACCGCGACAGGGAGGTCGACTCGATAGCCACCGCGCTCCAGCCCATCATCCACGGCGAACCCGCCGACGACGTCTTCCTCCACGGACCCACAGGTGTCGGCAAGACCTGCATCGCCAGGTACAGTCTGGAGCAGCTGAAGATGGAGGCCGCCGTCGACACCCAGTACGTCAACTGCTGGAACGACTACACCCGCTACCGCGTGCTGTACAAGCTGCTCGAAGGCGTCGGACGCACCGTCGACATCCACCGCAGCTCGACGCCGCGCGACGTCCTCCTCGACAGGATACAGGACGCCGACGGACCCTACGTCGCCGTGCTCGACGAGGTCGACCAGCTCGAGGACCCCAGCGTGCTGTACGACCTCTACAGCATCCCACACGTCACCGTGCTCATGGTGGCGAACGACCACCAGGGCTTCCTCAACAGCGTCGACGACCGCCTCGAGAGCAGGCTGACGGTGTGCCGCGACGTCAAGTTCGAACCCTACACCGTCGACGCCCTCGTCACCATCCTCGAAGACAGGGTCCGCAAGGGCCTCCACCCCGACGCAGTCTCGGAGCAGCAGCTCGAACGTATCGCCGACGCAGCCGCCGGCGACGCACGCGTCGCCATCGGCGCGCTCAGGGTCGCGGCACGCACCGCCGAGGACCAGGGTCTCGACGAGATAACGCCGGAGGTCGTCGAGGACGCCATACCCGACGCCCGCAAACAGATCCGCAGCAGAACTCTCGACAGCATGACGGAGCACCAGCGGGTGCATTACGACATCGTCGAGGTGGAGGGTGAAGCCGACCCTGGGACGCTGTACGAGGAGTACGAGAGCCGCGTCGACGACCCACGTACGCGGCGGACTCTGCGGACCTAC
>CAZXNG010000080.1:0-5962 GCA_964642065.1 uncultured Halobacteriales archaeon | reverse complement strand
GCTCTTAAACTCTAATAGAGTTAATTCCCTATGTCTTCGTGGATACTACCGCCAAAGTGATTAGGTCTTTCCCGAAACCCCCCCCCCCGGGTATCCACGAGAGATATGGTGCCGCCTTCCGCCTGACGGAGCGACTCCGGAGAAAGATGCCAGCAAGGTTAAATCCCATGAATCCTAAACTACACCGGTGAGATAGAGCCACGATGGGATACCTCTCGAACGTCGTGGACGCTCTCTCGGGCGGGGGTTCGTCCACGGAGGACAGCTGGACCGCAAAGGAGGAGGTCGAGGTGCTCGTCGTCGACGACGAGAGCCACGTGGCGGAGATGTACAGGGACTGGCTGTCGCTCGACGGCTACACGGTAGAGGTGGCGACCGGCGGCACCGAGGCTCTCGAAGCCGTCTCCGTGGACACCGACGTCGTCCTGCTCGACCGGAGGATGCCGGGGCTGTCGGGCGACGAGGTGCTGGCGGTGCTGCGGAGCGACGACATCGAGGAGCTCCAGCTCGCGCGGTTCGAGGGACGCGACCCCTTCCACACGGTGTCGGAGGACGACTGGGACAGGGACGTGCCCCTCGACACCGTCAGGAAGCTCGACCGCGACGTCGTAGAGAAGCTCCAACAGGAGGACGTCGACCCAAACGTCTGCATGATGACGGCTGTCGAACCGGACTTCGACATCGTGGACATGGACTTCGACCACTACGTCACGAAGAGCGTCGACCGTGACGACCTGCTGGACGTCGTCGAGGGGCTGGCGTCGCTGGAGGAGCTCGACGAAGCCGAGCAGGAGTACCAGTCGCTGTACTGGAAGAAGACCATCATAGAGGGGTCCCGGACGAAGCACGAGATACAGGAGAGCGAGAAGTTCCAAGAGCTCCGGCACGGCATCAGCGAGCTTGAGGAGGAGGCCGACGACGAAGTGGAGAAGGTGAAGGAGATGGCCTGACCTGCCGGGCCTTCTGTACTGCCCTGTCAGTCCACGGTGAACTCGAACCTTGCGCCACCCGACTCCGACTCACCGACCTCGACGTCCCAGCCGTGTAGCTCGACCACCCGGTAGACTATGTAGAGGCCGAGTCCGCTGCCCTCTCCGGCCGAGAAGCCTCTGTCGAAGATGCTGTCCATCACGTGTTCGGGGATTCCTGGACCGTCGTCCTCGACGTAGAACCCGTCCCCGGTAGCGCCTACCGTGATTGTGACGTCCTCGTCACCGTGTTTGATGGAGTTGTCGAACAGGTTCTCCAGCAGCCTCTGGAGGTCGTCGGGGTCGGCTTCGACTGTCGGAGGGTCTCTGAGGACCAGCTCTCCTTCCGGAGACTCCATGTTCCGCCAGGCCTCTTCAGCTTTCAGTTCGATTTCCATAGCCTCCGGCTCCAGGTTCTCCTGACCCTGCTTGGAGAGCACGAGAACGTGTTCGGTCATCTCCTTCATACGGTCGATGGACTTCGATACGAAGTCGAGCCTCCGGTCGGCTCCGTTCTCCTCGACGAACCCCTCTAGCCTCTGGTCAGCTACCTGCAGATGGTTCTTCATGTCATGAGCCAGAAGAGTAGCGAGATCGTCCGTATCAGATGGGTCGGAGGATTCTCGTTCGGATGCCCCCACAGAATCGTCTGACATCACCAGTCCTCTCGTTGAGAATCAGGACGGAGGTATTTTAAACCTATCGCCGTCGAAGGTCGGTGACGAGGGAAAGATATAGTAGTCGAGTAACCGAGTACACATCAGGATGGTTCAGGATATACTGGCTTTCTCTCTGGCCCCTATTTTAGCGGCCGTCGTCGGAGTTCTATATACTGTCAAGCTCGTAGACCGGGCCAGAGATATCAGGTTCGCTGTCTTCACACTGCTGTTCGGACTCGTCGCTGCAGTCGAGACCCTGGAACTATGGAGGGTTATCACCGGAGATGTCGATGGTTACTCGGACGTCAGGGTGCAATCAGTACAGACATCGCTCGCTTTCGTCGCCTCGGCCTCGGTCTTCTTAGTCGGGAGGGTTCTCAACACAGAAGAAGGAGCAATCCAGGAGATGGAACAGGAGCTCAAACAGGTCAGAGCAGACCTCCACGACGAGAGAGAGGAGAAACGCGACCTCGAGAACCGGCTGGGGAAGCTCGAGATATACGACGAGATGGTCAGCTCGGTACCCGACATGGTGTTCGCGATAGACGAATCGGGTGAGTTCATAGAGGTCAACGAGGCGATGCACCGGCTCCTCGGGTTCGACCAGGAGGAGTTCATGGAACTGGACTTCCACAGAGTGCTCGCGGGCGAGAGAGCAGGTGAGCTCACCGTCGAGAGCGAGGAACAGAAGGTCCTGGTCGAGCACGAGGCCCGGACGAAGGACGGCGACAGCTTCCCGGTAGAGCTGCATATGGCGAGGCTGCGGGGTAAGAGCGACGTCACGAAAGGTATAGTCGGGATGGCGAGAGACATAACCGAGCGCAAGGAACGCGAACAACGTCTCGGAGTCCTCAATAGGTTCTTCCGACACAACGTACGGAACGAACTCACCGTGGTCAGCGGATCCGCCGACCTCCTCGTGGAGAACCTCGCGGGCGACGAGAGGAAGTACGCCCAGAGGATAAAGGAGAGGACGCAGGTCCTCGAGCAGATGAGCGACAAGGCGAGGACGATAGGCAACCTCCTGGACTCCCGCCCCGAGTTGCTCTCGTTCGACGTCTACGACACCGTGGAAAGAGCTCTCGAAAGCTTTCGGGACGACGCCGACGTCTCCACGAACTGCCCCCGAAACCTGAGGGTGGAGGCCGTCGAAGGTCTCGAGTTCGCGGTCGAGAACCTCGTGGATAACGCGGTCGAACACTCCGGCGCGGACCGACCGAAGGTGGAGGTGAAGGTCGAGGAACACGACGACCTCGTCTACGTAGAGGTGCATGACGACGGCGAAGGCATCCCCGAACACGAGGTCAGGACTATCGTCGAGGGTGCGGAGGACCCGCTCCAGCACGGCAGCGGCATCGGACTCTGGGCCGTCAAGTGGATCGTGCAGAGGAGCAAGGGGGAGCTGGAGTTCGGCGACAGCCCGCTCGGTGGAACCAAGGTAACAATGAAGCTGAACAGAGACTGAACGACGGCGACTCAGACGAGCAACCTACCGAAGTTATTTATAACACACCCCGTTAATCTGTTCTCATCGGATGAGCTACCTGTCCAAGATATACGAGGCGCTCGGCGGGACGAGCGAGGTTCAGGAGCCGGTCTGGGAGCAGATCAAGGTGCTGGTCGTGGACGACGAGAACATGGTCGCCCAGATGTACCGAGACTGGCTCGAGGACGCGGGATTCCGGGTCGACGTCGCGAACGGCGGAGAGGAGGCACTGCGGAAGATAGAAGAGGACGTCGACGTCGTCGTTCTCGACAGGAGGATGCCGCTGTTGAGCGGAGACGAGGTGCTGGAAGCCATCAGGAGCGAGGACATCGAGCGGCTCGACCCGGAGAGGTTCGAGGGACGCGACGAGTACCACATCACGCAGGAGTACGAGGAGAAAGACGTCGACGACGTAGCTCTCGACACCGTCAAGAAGCTCGACCCCGTCATCGTGGAGAACCTCGCGGGCCAGGATCTCGATCCTCAGGTCTGTATGTTGACCGCTGTCGACCCGGATTTCGACATAATAGATATGGAGTTCGACCACTACGTCGTAAAGAACGTCGACAGGAACCACCTCGTGGAGCTGGTCGGCAAGCTCGCTTCGCTCGGCGAGCTACAGGACCGCGTCCGACGGTACCAGTCCAACCGATGGAAGAAGATACTGCTCGGACGCAGCATGCCGAAGCCGAAGCTCGAGGACCGGGACGACTACGAGAACCTCCAGGAGCAGCTGAGGAAGATAGAGGAGGAAGGCGGGGAGAAGGTGCAGAAGATATCGAAGATAGAACCTTGACCTACACACGGAGCCACTGAGAAAGATATGAAACCCGCCGAAGCCTCGGAGCTGCTGGAGACCGTACGGGACGAGATAACTGACTCCGTCATCATCGACGGCGAGGTCCTCGACATCCTGCTGGGGACGGTGCTCGCCGGAGGTCACGTGCTACTCGAGGACGTACCTGGCACGGGTAAGACCCTCACAGCTCAGAGCCTCGCCAAGGCGCTCGGGCTAGAGTTCAACAGGATACAGTTCACACCCGACCTTCTGCCCGGCGACGTGACGGGCACCGAGGTCTACGACGAAGGAACCGGTAGCTTCCGGTTCGAGGAAGGACCTCTATTCGCGAACGTGGTGCTCGCCGACGAGATAAACAGGGCGCCGCCGAAGACCCAGGCGGCTCTGCTGGAGGCGATGAGCGAAGGCCAGGTGTCCGTCGGAGGGGAGAGCTACGACCTGCCCCAGCCGTTCTTCGTGGTGGCGACGCAGAACCCCGTGGAACAGGAGGGGACCTTCGAGCTTCCGGAGGCCCAGCTCGACAGGTTCATGACCAAGACGAGCCTGGGCTACCCCGAGCGCTCCGGCGAGAGGCTCATCCTGGACAGGAGAGAGGACAGGGAGACCGCGGAGCCGGAGGTGTCGCAGGTCGTGAAGTCGGGCGCGGTACCGGAGCTACAGAGGGCACCCGAGAGGGTCCGGGTCGACGACGCCGTCAAGGACTACATAGTGGACGTCGCACGAGCCAGCAGGGGAGCGGACACCGTCGACACGGGCGTCTCCCCACGGGGCATCCAGCGACTGTTCGAGGCCAGCAGAGGACACGCTGCGCTGAATGGACGGAGCTACGTCGCACCCGACGACGTACACTCGATGGTCGAACCCGTCATGACCCACCGTATCATCCTCACCACGGAGTCCGAGGTGCGTGGCGTCGACAAGTCACAGGTGGTGAAGCAGGCGGTAGAGGCTCTGCCGGTGCCCTCGATGGATCAGGTCTAGACGACCGACTCCGCCTTCTTTAGCGACAGGTAGACGACGGAGGCGGCTGCCAGAACCCCGAACAGCGCCACAGATGGGGCAGAGGGTACGAGCAGAGGAGCTAAGTAGTACACGGTGGCCGTGACCGCGAGAGCCGCCAGCGTGAGGAGCAATCCCCCTGCGGCGTGGACGCGCTCCACCGCCCCCGTTTCAGCTGTATCCGAGAGGCTCCGGTCGACGACGGCGGCGTACCTTCCGACGTCCCAGACGTACATGGCTGCGGCGGCCGTCAGGACCCCTGCCACGTACAGGTCGACGAGGACCGCGGCCACCGCGGTTAGGAACAGTCCCGAGGAGGCGAGCGCCGGAGCCGTCCACCCCGCCGACGCTACCGCCAGTCTGGCGGCTTCGTACAGCAGCGAAACCACGAGTAGAAGCAGAAGCGCCGCCGCGAAGGCCACGTTGACCGCGCCGAAGGCTCCTGCGTCGGCGACTGCCACAGGCGCACCACCGGCGGCGAGCCCCGCCATCACCTCCTCGGCCGGTCCGAGGGCTACGGCGATGGAGCCGACGACGAACCCCGTGACGAAGCCCACGGCGACCACTGTCTTCCGGTATACGAGACGGCGTAGGAAGCCTTCCCGCAGCCAGGAGTACACTACCGTAGCTGCGAGCGCAGTCGAACCCGAGAGGAAGACGGTCGCCAGAAGGTACCTCAGGATGGCCGAGGTCGCGATGGCCGCGAGGACGCCGCCGAAAGCTCCCGTGGAAAGGGACTCCAGATGCATCGGAGGTACACCTGTTTCACCCACGCCCTCCATCGCCGACGTGCTGCCCAGGCCGGATACCACGGCGGCCGACGACGCGACCAGGAAGACGGCGAACAGGTAGTTCGACGTCCTGTCGGCCGCTCGGGAGAGATCTCCGCCGGTGTCGGAGGTGAACCGTCCGACGGAGACACGGGAGGCGGCCGTCGCGACCGCGACGGAGGAGGCTGCAAGGAGGACGAACAACCCGAAGACGGCGTTCCCCGGCCCCGGGGAGAGAGACAGGGAGACGGCGGTGCGGCGACGTCGGCTGCAGTCGCCTC
>CAZXNG010000079.1:5315-6006 GCA_964642065.1 uncultured Halobacteriales archaeon | reverse complement strand
ACACCGAGCTCGCCGCCGAGATGTGGGAGGAACACGGCTCCGCCACCTTCTTCGTAGGCGGAGACAACTTCGTCAGCGTCACCCCGGGGCTCTCCGAACGGGACTACCGCTCCGTCGTCGACCGCGTCGAAGGCTCCACGGGAACCGAGCTGAGGGTCGGGGTTGGAGAGGCACCCCGTCCATGCGACGCCTGCATGAAGGCGAAGGAGGGTCTGGAGGAGTCCAGGGACACCGGCACTGCCGTGGAGTTCGTCGAGGAAGCAGTCTGAGGTGCTACGTCGAAAGACCGGAGTCCTGTCGGTTCTCGACGGGCGTCCTACGTCGCTCTACGACGTCGCCCGTCGGGGTCGATGTATCTCGACCTCGTCCTTCGAGAAAGCGACGTCGTCTAGGTTGCCGTCGCGGAAGCCGTAGACCTCCTCCGCCCTGAGACGTCGACGCATCCCCGGGCTGAAGTCCTCCTTCCTTCCGACGCGGCTCGGGGAGTCCAGCGCTATCGAACCGTCGTCCTCCTCGGCCACCGCACCGGCGACCAGAGTCGACGCGAGCTTCCGGCCGTGTTCGTCGGCCTCCTCCGAGTACTCGGCTCCCGCGGCCTCGAGGACGTCCTCGGGCACGTCCAGCACCGCGACATCGAACGCGTCGTTGTCTCTCGCATGGTCGAGCCAAGCCTCGACGACCTCTCTCTGGT
>CAZXNG010000079.1:0-5305 GCA_964642065.1 uncultured Halobacteriales archaeon | reverse complement strand
CAGACGACTGGACGCGTTCGGACATCAACCCTCTGGAGCACTGTAATGGTAAACCTCGGACTCACGCGAAAGCTATACGTAGTCCGGGGTTTTCCCCTACTACGATGCGTTCAGTTCGAGAGGTAAGGACGAAGGAGTGGTTGGCGGGGCTGCTGGCGGGCGCGGGAGCAACCATCAACGCAGGCGCGTTCATGATGTTGACCGGCAGCGAGCTGCTGAACGTCATGGGGTGGCCGGCGTTCGTCGGGTACACGATGGGTGGAGCGCTGCTGTTCCCCGTCGTGATGGCGAAGGGCGGCAACCCTGCGGCCTACGGCGTCATCTTCCTCACGAGCATATCCCGTCTGTTCCACAGCCTGATATCCGACCTCGTCAAGATATTCGGACTCGTCAGCCTGACGACGTACATCTCCTTCGTCTACACCTTCGTGCTCTGGATAGCCGTGGTGGTCGTGGTGGTCCCACTCGCTCTCGGCTCCGGAGACCCCAACGTCGTCTTCCCCAACACCGGCGCGTCGGCGCTGTTCCCCCACGTAATCTACGCGCTGTTCCTCGGCAGCTTCTACGGCTTCATACTCCAGGACTACCTGTAGGGCCGGGGTGGCGCTCCTACCGGCCTGCAAACTTATGTTCGAGCGCCACGTTACCGCGTCTCATGGTCGAGGCCTACGTCCTCATCGACTGCGAGGTCGACTCCGTTCTCTCGGTCGTCGAGGACGTCTCCCGGGTGGAGGACGTCGTGGACGTCGACCCCGTGACAGGTAAACACGACGTCGTGGCTCGGATGGAGGTAGACGAGGTCGAACGGCTTCGCGACCTAGTCGCCAGAGAGATCCACGACGCCGAAGGAGTCGAGGCCACCCTCACCTGTATCGCGACATAGCCCAGGCAGTTTCAGAGGCAGACTCGGTGACCCATCTTCAGGGCTGTTCCGGAACCGCGACCGTGTCGTCCGGTGGCACCGAAGTCGACCCGTTAGCCTCAGCCCGCGCCGCCTCTATCTCACGACCTATTTCACGCACCCGGTCGGAGTAGGTCCCGAGGTCCCCCTGCTCCAGCGCCTCCTCGGCTTCGCGGTACAGCTCCTGCATCCGCTGGAGGCGTTCGTCGCTGACGCCGTCGACCACCTGTTCGGGCGGCTGCTCCGCGGACTCCCCGAACAGCACGGCCAGCGACATCTCCAGCGACGGCTGCATGGTGACGCTGTCGTCGTGGCTCACGATGACGCGCTGAAGCTGAGGCAGCGCGCCCTCTGCCTGGGCCTCGAGGAACAGGGGTTCGACGTAGAGTATCGTGTCGTCTATCGGCACCGCCAAGAGGTTGCCGCGGTCGACGTTCGAGCCGGCGCGGCTCCAGAGGGTGATGCTCTCGCTTATCTCTGGGTTCTGGTCGATGCGCGCCTCCACCTGCTGCGGGCCGTAGACGAGGTCCTGCTGCGACAGCAGATACGAGGTTATCTCTCCGTAGTTGGGTTCGTCGCTTCGCGCCGCCAGCCAGCCCACCATGTTCTCCCTGGCTTCGGGGATGAAAGGCAGTATCTGCACGAACTCGGGCTCCTCCTCGCCCGGAAGCTGCATGATGATGTAGTACGGCTCCATCGGCACCGTCTCCCCGCCGACGTTCTCGTTCGGGATGCGCCACTCGTCCTCGCGGTTGTAGAACACCTGCTCGTCCTGCATGTGGTACAGCAGGTTGACCTCGGCCTGCGTGTGGAACGCGTCCTGCGGATAACGGACGTGTCTCCGCACCTCCGCAGGCATCTCGTCGTAGTCCTCGAACAGCGACGGGAAGACGTCGCGGTAGGCTTCGACGATGGGTTCCTCCTCGGCGACGTAGAACGTCGTCTCACCCGTGTAGGCGTCGACGACGACCTTCACGCTGTTCCGGAGGTAGTTCACCTCGTCGCCGTCGAAGCCGTACCTCTCGCTGTACGGGTACCTGTCGGTCGTCGTGTAGGCGTCGTATATCCACTTTATCCCTCCGTCCGCGACGACGGGGTAGGGGTCGTCGTCGTACTCGAGGAACGGCGCCAGCGCCTGGACGCGGCTGTCGAGGTCGCGGTTTAGCTGTATCCTGCTGTCGGAGTCGACGCTGTCGCTGAAGAATATCTGGTGGTCACCGAACCGCATCGCGTAGGCGACCTGCCGCCAGGTGCTGGACAGGGGGACGCCGCCGTCTCCGGTGTAGCTGTAGTAGACGTTGCCCTCACGCGTCGGGTAGTCTAGCTCCCGGGTTCCGCTGTCGACGATGTTGTAGCTGTAGCTGGTCTCGCCGTAGTACAGACGCGGCTGCGTTATCTCGAGGTCGACGTTCGACCGCGGCGGGATCTCGTCGACGTAGTAGTCGGGGAAGCCCTCCGGCCCCACCTCGCTGACGGGACTCATGACGACGCCCTGTCCGTGGGTATAGACGAGGTGCTGGTTCACCCAGCTCTGGCTCTCGGGGTCGAGAGCCTCGAACTCTATCTCGCGCGCCCCGACGTAGACCTGACGCAGTCCCTCGTCTTCGAAGGTGTACCTGTCGGTCTTGATGTCGGGGAAGTGGTAGTACGTCCGGAGGTTGTTCTGCTCGTTGTAGGTACGCATCAGCGGTCGTTCGTCCCACAGCCGGAGGTTGTCGATGGTGCCGGGGTTGTCGTCGACCTGCTCCCGGGTGAAATTCTCGCTGACGTCGAAGGTCTCCTCGTTCACCCGGTCGAGCGCGAACCCCGAACGCGTGAACTCTATCTGGTGCGCGAGGTACTCCTCCTCCTTGTTGAACTCGTCGGGTTCGACGACGTAGCCCTGGTAGACCGAGCCCGCCGCTACGCCTACGACGCCGACTACGACGAGCAGGCCTATCGCGAGGTAGACCACCTCGGGCCGCCGTATCCTGAGGTTCGCGAGCACGGCGACGCCTCCGACCGCCGCGAGAGCCGCCATCGCAAGGAGCACGGGGCTCGTAACCGCTGCTTCGACGCTGCCGACGCCGAAGACAGCGCCACTGGTGGAGTACACGAGGTCGAACCTCCCGAGGTAGAGGTCGAAGCCGAGGAGGACGAGGAAGACTCCTGCGTAGGCGGAGACGTGTCCGAAGGCGTACCTCCGTATCCGCCGGAGCATCGTCGCGACGTCGAACTCGACACCCGTGGTCTGTATCTCGCCGAACTCCCCGGTCGACTCGAACTCCTCGACGCCGAAAAAGAAAGCGTATATCGACAGTGCGACGGCGAACGAGACGAACGTCAGGAACATCAGGTATCCGACAACGAGGTCGTACGCAGGCAGCGCGAAGACGTAGAACGACACCGGCCGACCGAAGTAGGGGTCCTGTACCCCGAACTCTCCGGCGTTGACCAGCAGGAGGAAGGGCTCCCAGGCGCCGGCCATCGCGATGCCGACGAAACCGCCGAAGACGAGGACTAGCGGTTTCGCGTACCACGGTCGTCCGACGGGTTCGAAGGGACGGACGTTCTCGACCGCGAAGTGGTAGCCGAGGTAGGCGGCGACCGCGGCGCCCGCTCCGAAGACGAAGAACGCGGTCGACCTGTAAAGCAGCACCTTCACGAAGACGGGGTCGTAGCCGAGGCTCTCGAACCACAGGAAGTCGGAGTATAGGGTGGGTAGCCGTCCGAACGCGAGAAGCACCACCAGGGCAGCCAGAGCAGCTATCCCCAGCTTCTGTCTATCTCTCATGACTCCAACTTATGCGACGTGTTCGAATAAGAGCTTCCGTTGCACCAGATTGGGCTTCGACGACCTCTCTCGCCTGCGACGACCCCGGCTCTACCTGCCTTCGAGGTATCCGGTGATGGAGTTCACGCTGACCTCCTCTTCGCGCGCGCTCTCGATGGCGTCGACGGCGGCCTCCGCCGCCCGCAACGTTGTGATGTAGGGGACGTCGCGGTCGACGGCCTCTCGGCGGATGTCGACGCCGTCCTCCCGCGCCCGTTTCTCGTCCGGCGTGTTGATTATCAGGTCGACCTCGTCGCGTTTCATCAGGTCGACGACGTTGGGCGACGCCTCGTGCACCTTCTCTATGAACTCCGCCTCTACGCCGTGCTCCTTCAGATGCTTCTGCGTACCCTCCGTCGCCACGAGGTCGAAGCCGAGCCCGTCGAACTTCCGCGCGACCTCGACGATGTCGTCCTTGTCCTTGTCGCGGACGCTGACGAAGACCGTTCCGTCGTCCGGCAGCGGGTTGCCGGCCGCCAGCTCCGCCTTGTAGAACGCGCGGCCGAAGCCGTAGTCGACGCCCATGACCTCGCCGGTGGACTTCATCTCCGGCGACAGCGTGGGGGAGACGCCGGGGAGGCGGTCGAACGGTAAGACGACCTCCTTGACGGCGACGTGTTCGCCGTAGGGTTCGTCGTCGTACTCCATCTCCTCTATCGATGTCCCCATCATCGCACGCGCCGCCGCCTTAGCCAGCGGCACGCCGACGGCCTTGCTGACGAACGGGATGGTGCGCGACGAACGCGGGTTCGCCTCCAATACGTAGACCTCTCCGTCCTGAACCGCGAGCTGGACGTTCAGCAGGCCCTCCACCTCCAGCGCCAGCGCTATCTTACGGACGGCTTCGCGTGCGTCGTCGAGTGCGTCTTCGTCGACGTTCTGCGGCGGGAGGACGCAGGCGCTGTCCCCGCTGTGCACGCCCGCGGCCTCGATGTGCTCCATGATGCCGCCGATGAGGACGTCCTCGCCGTCGCTGACCGCGTCCACGTCGAGCTCCACGGCGTCGGCGAGGAACTCGTCGACGAGTATCGGGTGGTCGGGGCTGACGCGGACGGCCTCCTCCATGTACTCCCGTAGCTCGTACTCGTCGTAGACCACCTGCATCGCGCGTCCGCCGAGGACGTACGAGGGCCGTACGAGCACGGGGTAGCCGATGTTTTCGGCGATAGCGAGCGCCTCGTCCTCGCTGTGTCCGGTGCCGCCTTCGGGCTGCTGGACGCCGAGGTCGTCCATCAGCTCGTTGAACCTGTCGCGGTCTTCCGCGAGGTCCATGCTGTCTGGGTCGGTGCCGACGACCGCGCAGTCGAGGTCGCGGCGCTCCATCTCCTCCGCGATGGGGACCGCGAGGTTGACGCTGGTCTGTCCGCCGAACTGCGTCATCACCCAGTCCACGTCCTCGTTCTCGACGATGTTGACGACGTCCTCCAGCGTCAGGGGGTCGAAGAACAGCTTGTCGCTGGTGTCGTAGTCCGTCGACACCGTCTCGGGGTTGTTGTTCACTATCTGCGCCTCCACGCCCTCGTCGCCGAGCGCCTGCACCGCGTGGACGGTGCAGTAGTCGAACTCGACGCCCTGACCGATGCGTATCGGGC
>CAZXNG010000078.1:3982-6084 GCA_964642065.1 uncultured Halobacteriales archaeon | reverse complement strand
TGCTGGACGCCATCGCCGCGGCAGCCAGGAGAGGGTTTATCAGACCGACGGCGGCGAGCCAGCCTGCGGTGCCGTCGTCTTCCTCGGTGCCTTCCTCCGCCGGCGAGACCGAGTACCCCCTTCCGGAGACCTCGTCGGCGGTGTCTTCCGCGGAGACGTCGGGTTCGTGTACGACCTTCATCGCGCCGCCGGCGTAGCTCGCGGACGCGTCGTAGACCTCGTCTACGTCGGCGGCTGCGCCTCTCGAGGTAGATCTCGCAGGTGCTGCAGTGCATGCCGTCGACGCGGAAGAACGACGTCTCGCCCTCCACCTCCTCCGCGCCCGAGTCGCCCTCCTCTCGTTCGACGCCGCCGGATTCGAGGTCTCCGACGTGTTCGTCGACTAGCATGCAGCCGCGGCAGCATAGAGCTCTCCGTCGGACTCGACGGCGTCGGGGTCGCGCGCCGGCAGTCCGCAGAGGCTGCACCCTGTCAAGGCATCTCACCCGCGAGCGGCTGGTAGTAGGGTACGTCGGGCATCGGGAGGTCGACGCCCAGGAGCATGAGGCCGTGCGAGAGCGGGATGTAGCCGAGCGCGAGCAAGGCGACGCCGAGGACGCGGTGAAGGCGGACGCGGAGGGATGCGTCGACGCTCTGGACGACGGTGCCGAAAAGCAGCACCGCGGGCACGGTGCCGAGGCCGAGCGCGGCGAGCGAGGCCGCGCCACGGAGCGGGGAACCCTGGACGAGGACGTAGAGGTAGGCGGGGTAGAGGATGGGGCAGGGGAGGAGGCCGTGGAGCGCGCCGAGGCCGAAGACCCCGGGTCCGTCGACGAGCCGGTCGACGCGGTCGACGGCGACGGAGTGCACCTTTTTGAATATCACGCCGACTCCGCTGACGTTCGCGACGACGTCGACGAACTTTCCGGAGAGGTAGTAGAGTCCGAAGGCTACGACGAAGACGCCGACGGCGACGCCGAGGACGCCGCGGACGACGTCGAAGCCGGGTACCGTGCCACCTGCCGTGAACGCCGTCAGCCCCACGAGGCCGAAGAACCCGCCTACGACCGCGTAGCTCGTCGTCCTCCCGAGGTTGAACACCAGGTGCTGTCTGACCTCGTGGAGACCCAGGACGTCGCGGTCGTCTTCCCTGTGTTCGCGGAGGCGGTCGCTGTACAGGGTCACGAGTGGGCCGCACATCCCGACGCAGTGTGCGCCTCCGAGGGCGCCGACGACGAAGAAGAACAGGAGGTCGACGTCTCCGGAGGTGACGAGAGAGGGTGATGGCTCGAAGGGCGTGACCGCCACCTGGTTCACCCCGTCATCCGGCCTGTGGTTCGGCCTCCGACGGTCCCACGGCGACGTATATCGCCGCCGCGATAGCTATCACGCTGGCGGCGGAGACGTATCCGGAGTACGACCCCGTCGCTACGGCGTAGACCACCGGTGGTACGGCGGCGAGCGCGGCGACGTAGGCCGCGACCCGTGGTTCCGGGTAGATGTCCATGTGGATGGATAGCGGGACGAGGTATATTTAGCTGGTGGTGGTTCTCCCGCCTCAGAAAACGGCTTGTTTTTTAAGTATCAGGGGGTTCAACTCGCCGGTATGAGCGACTTAGCCGGAAGGGAGGTAGAGACGGTCGACGACGGCGAGCTTGTCGCGGACGGAGGCGGGGGGCTCCGACCCCGTCTCGGTCGCAGCGCTCGCGGTCGGCGTGGCAGCGGTGGCGTACGTCGTCCACAGGTTCGGGTTCCAGAGGTAGCGATAGAAGGCTTCTCTCAACTGACTGCATCGAGCCACGGCGTGGTCTCTGACGGTCGCAGGTCGAAGCGCGAGGTATAAATCCACGGAGACGTTGGATTGAGCCGATGGACAGGGACCGTCGCGGGAAGACCGAGGTGTTGGAGCAGCCGTCGCTGTCGGAGGCCGCGGAGTTCCTCGAATCCGGTCTCTCCGGCCACGGCCTCGTGGTCGTGGTCGGCGAATGCGAGGTCGAGTACGAGGGACGAGCGGCCGCGTACCTCGGCTCTGGCGAGAGGGTCGTGATGGTGAAGCCGGACGGCAGCCTGCTGGTGCATCAGAACCGCAGCAGCGACCCCGTCAACTGGCAGCCGCCGGGGTC
>CAZXNG010000078.1:0-3882 GCA_964642065.1 uncultured Halobacteriales archaeon | reverse complement strand
GACGGTCGACCCGTCGTCGTCGAGCTGAAGCGGAAGCAGGTGGGGGCGGAGACCGTCGACCAGTTGGGCAGGTACGTAGAGGACTACCGGCAGAAGGGATACGAAGACGTCAGAGGGATACTCGCAGCCCCCGGGCTGTCGGACGGCGGCCGCGAACGCATCGACGACCGCGACCTCGAGTTCCTGGAGCTCGAGCCCGTGGACTCCGTACCCGAGAGGGAGACTACGTTAGACGAGTTCTGAGCAGCTGAAGCCTTAAGGCCGGAGGGAACGTATCCACCGCTCATGCCGAATCGCTCGGGAGGGGGAGTCCGGGTGCTCCACGTAGACGACGACCAAGTATTCCTGGATCTCACGGGAGATATGATCGAGCGACAGAGCGACGACATCTCGGTGGAGAGCGTCTCCTCCGCGGAGGAGGCGGTGGACGTGCTGGAGGACGAGGAGTTCGACTGCTTGGTCTCGGACTACGACATGGAGGGCTACTCCGGACTCGACCTGCTGGAGGAGGTCAGGGAGATGGAGCCGGAGCTACCGTTCGTCCTGTTCACGGGGAAGGGAAGCGAGGAGATAGCGAGCCAGGCGATAACTGCCGGCGTCACCGACTACATCCAGAAACAACCTGGGGCGGAGCAGTACGAGGTGCTGGTGAACCGCGTGGAGAACGCAGTCGATGCACGCCGTTCGAAGGTGGAGCTCGCGGAGCGGACGCGGAAGCTGGAGACCCTGATAGAGAACCTGCCGGGGATAGTCTACCGATGCGACAACGAACCCGGATGGCCGATGGAGTACGTCGAAGGCGAATGCCCCGAGATCACGGGGTACAGCTGCGACGATATAGAGGACGGACGGGTTTCGTGGGGCGAGGACGTCGTCCACCCCGACGACCGCGACGATGTCTGGATAGAGGTACAGGATGGACTCGAAGAAGACGGTTCGTTCGAGCTAACCTACCGCGTGGTCGGCTCGGACGACGAGACGACCTGGGTCTGGGAGAGCGGCAGAGGCATCTACAGCGGCGGCGACCTGGTCGCGCTCGAGGGCTTCATAACCAACCTACCCGACCGCGCGGAGTTCGGATGAACCGTAGCCTCGAGCTGCAGGTACAGCGGTCTTCAGCGTTCGACCCTGTCGGCGAACCTGGCGAGCGCGAAGACCGACAGCGCGGCGAGCACGGCTAAGACGCCGAAGCCAGGCATCCGCGGCTGGCCCGAGCCTCCTTCACCGTCACCCCCTCCGGAGCCGTCGTCCGAAGAGTCGCCGTCGTTACCGTCTTCCGTCGAACCGTCTCCGTCGTCTCCCGAGCCGTCGTCGGAATCGTCGTCCGACCCGTCGTCGGAGTCGTCGGAGGAGTCCTCGTCGTCGTCCGTCGAGTCGGAGCCGTCGTCCGGGGAGTCCCCGTCGTCGGAGTCGTCCTGAGAGTCGTCGGATTCCTCTCCAAACACCCCGAAGGTCGAGAACTCGGAGGTGTCGAACTCGACGACATGCTCCGAGGTGTCGACGTCGCTGCCGCCGACCACGCTCCAGCTGACTCCGTCGTACCTCCAGACTTCGAGCGACTCCTCATCCAAGTCGCCAAGATTGTCGGGGTCGTAGTGGAACGAGAGGTCGAGCTGCGCGGCCGGGTCGTCCGACGTCGCCTCCACGTACATGCCCAGCGCCTCTGCGTCGGGGTTCGGCTCCGGGTCTTCGGCAGGCAGCACCTGTACGTACTCCGAGTCGAACGACACCACCACGCCTCCGTCGGCGGAGTCCGAGAACGTCACTCGGTCGGCTTCCGCGGTGCCCGAGCCTATTCCGAGAGGTCTCTCGTTACCCTCGAACTCGGAGTCCGACACCCGGAGGTTGCGCGAGTCCTCGAGCTCCACTCCGACGCCGTTATCCCGGAGCACCGAGTCAGAGACCTCGCCGCCGTCCGACGTGTCGAAGTTTACCCCGGCGGAGTCGTCCCAGCCCGTTATCTCGAGGTCGCGCACTGTGACGTTGAACGAGTTCAGGACGAGCACACCGAAATCCTCGATTCCGGGGGACTCGCCTGTAAGGACGTGTCCGCCGCCGTCGATGACGACGTCCTCTGCGTCATCGACCATGATGCAGTTACCGGAGGTGTTCAGGTCCTCGGTTATCTCGTAGACCCCCGGGCTCCGGACAGTAGAGCCACATCCGGTGATGACGTCCGAATCAGTCACCTCGAAGCTCTGAGTGTCGTGGTCGTTCACCTCCTCCTGGTCGGAGGCCTCTACATCGTACGTCCCCTCCCTGAGGTCGTCGGGTAGCTCGATATCCACCTCCCAGACCCCGTTGGAACTCCAACTCTGATTGTATTCTGTCGGTATGTCCTGGTAGCTCGAGCTGTCGGCGACGGGCGGACCGTCGGAAGCCCGCACCTGTATGTGTCTTCCATTAGGGTCGAGGTTTGTGGTGCCGCGGACTACGAGCTCGGCGCCGGGCGAAGCCGTCCCAACGCCGTCGGGGTCGCCGGTCCCTATGTCATTTATCTCGACGGAGGCTTGGTCAGACAGGGTGAAGGTGTTTTTCTCCAGTAAATCGGTGCTGCCGGTGGCATCGACGGTCTCCTCGATTAAATCCTCGACCACGTCGCCCCGGTCTTGCAGGTCGCCGCTCATCTCGTCGATCAGGTCACCCAGACTGGTGACGTTGGCCGCGACGGGGTCGAAGTTTGTGTTACCCCACTCGAACTCGCCGTCACCCATCTCTCCGTCGGGGTGGTTGGGGTGGAGGTAGAGCACGGTGACGTCTCCGGCAGGAAGCCTTCCACTGAGGTCAACCGTGCCTGAGTAGTCGCCGTTCGAGCCCGAAATGCTGTCCTCGTATACGTACTCTGCGTCGGGTCCGACGAAGACCGCGACCGGTCCGTCATCTCCCTCGACGTCCTCGACCGATATCTCGTACTCAAGCGTATCCTCCTCGAAGACCTCTCCGTCGTAGGTATGTGTCGTCGCGTCGAGCGACTGGGCGGCGGCAGGCGACGCCGCGAGAAGCACCGCCAGCAGCGCCAGCACGGTCAGGGCCAGAAGACCCACCATCCCGCTCTCGGGGAACCCCGTTGTCATGTCGTCTAAAGGGCGAAGAAACCGCTTAAGCTTTCGGCTTCTAGCCGCCGGAAGACCGGGAGAAAGGGCTTCGCCGCTATACCGCGGCACCGATGGCCTCAGCCTGCTCCTGGTAGCGGTTGCGGATGGTGACCTCGGTGACCTCGGCGACGTCGCTGATCTCGTTCTGCGTCCGCTTGTCGTTGGCGAGTATCGACGCGAGGTAGATGGCGGCCGCGGCGTATCCCTTCGGGCTCTTGCCGCTGGTGAGCCCCATCTCGCTGGTGTCCTCGATTATCTCGATGGCCTCGCGCTCCACCTCGTCTCTGACGTCGAGCTCGCTCGCTATCTGCGGCACGAACTTAGCGGGGTTCGTGGGCCCTATCTCGAGCGATAGCTCACGGACGATGTACCGGTAGGTTCGGGCGAGCTCCTGCCGGTCGACGCGGCTGACGTCTGCGACGTCGTCGAGGCTGCGCGGCAGGTTCTCCTGGCGCGCGGCGGCGTACAGCGACGCCGCGGCGACGCCCTCTATGCTGCGGCCGGGCAGGAGGTCCTCGCTGTGGGCCTTCCGGAAGATCACGGCGGCTATCTCCTGTGTGTTGTCGGGGACGTTGAGAGCGCTCGACATCCTCTCTATCTCGCCGAGAGCGTGCCGGAGCCGGCGCTCTTTGCCCTTCGCCTGCGACCTCTTGTGCCACCGGCGCAGGCGGTTCATCTGGCTGCGTTTCTCGCTCGATAGCGCCTGTCCGCTGGCGTCCTGGTCGCGCCAGTCTATCTCGGTGCTGAGGCCGCGGTCGTGCATCGTCTCGGTGACGGGTCCGCCGAC
>CAZXNG010000077.1:0-6110 GCA_964642065.1 uncultured Halobacteriales archaeon | reverse complement strand
TGTAGAGGGTGTCGTCGCCGGACTTCTCGACGAGCTTGTCTATCTCGTCGAGCATTATGACGACGACCCGCTCGCGGGTGTCGACGGCGTCGAAGAACGCGTCGTAGACGCGGTCGGTCGGCCACCCCGTCATCGGCACGTCCTCGCGACCGAACGCGCGAGCGAGCTTCGCGAGCACGCGGTACTGGGTGTCGACGACCTCGCAGTTGATGTACTGGACCTCGCACGGTACCTCGAACTTCTGGCTCGCAGTCTCGAGGTCCTGGCTCACGAGCTTAGCGGACGCCGTCTTCCCGGTGCCGGTCTTGCCGTAGATGAGGATGTTAGAGGGTGTGTCGCCGCGGAGGGCGCTGACGAGCACGGTCGCCACCTCCTCAATCTGGCTGTTCCTGTGCGGGAGCTCGTCGGGGGTGTACGCGGGACGGAGCACCTCCTTGCTGTCGAATATCGGTTCGACCTCGAGGAGGTCATCGAATATTCTGGACGACGACTCGTCCTCGGGCTCGGACAGGTCGAGGTACTCCTTGGACTCCTCCGTCGTCATGCTGCCTCCCGCGCGTCCGATATCGATCGGTTGATTTCCGTTGTTCTGATGTTTCCCACCTCGTTCGTCCGTTACGGCGAAGGTCGACGCGCCTTCGAACGCGTCATCACATCCACCCGAAACTAAGGTGGATGGGATATATATCTTCCGGAAGCCAGGGTCGTTGGAGCTACCGTCTACCTCAGAACGACTATGAAAACGAGGGAAAGCGAAGGGGTAAACTGCTGGTTCGGCGTTACAGCGGTTGCTCAGCCGATCTAAGAACACGTTGACGGGTTCGACCCCCCATCCCCTTCGTTTCGAGTGGAACTCCGTTTTTGCGGGTGGACGATATGTGTAGAGATAGGGGAGACGTCGAGGTAGCTCGTGTTCTAGGGATAGAGCGGCGTAGCACGATGTCAAGCGATGTTGACCGGTACCGAGCAGTGTTCGGCGAAAAGTGGACCACAACGAGGCTAAATGATAAAGATTGATTATGATTCATCTGAAACCTAAGCACGTAGGCTCTAGATACAATTAACTAGTTCCTCCCACGACCTGTAAATCTACTTACAGGAAAAGTATAGTAAGTAAGTCTCAGCAGTCTGGAACACCTTCGAAAACGTCTCCACCCGAAACGGAGGGGTAGGGGGACGACCCAACCCTTTTCACGTAAACCCCTCTCTCAAAATCCCTCTCTCAATAGGATACCCACCGAAACCTGTAACAGATACTCACCGGCCCTCTCGACAAACCTTAATATACAGCACGAGCCGTTTTACCCTGTCCATTCCATTGGAAGCTTGAGTTGAGAGAGCTATGTAGAAGATGGAGGTTTGTTTTCTGACGTCCGGCAGGTATTTCGGTTATCGACGATTCGAGGTTACTCCACGAGAAAGAATGAACCACCTCACGGTAAGGATCGGTAGTGTTCTAACAGTTCTTGAACTGACCATGGTAACGAGGCACCAGTTCTTCAACAAGGGGTACGCTGCCGGGTGAAGCTAACACACCCCTCTGCTTCCCAGGGGTTCTCCAGTCGAAAGAGAGGGGTGTCTGACGTCGGTCACACTGAACTTTATAAAGATACGTACCCGATTCCGTATACACAGAACCGAGGGATAGGATGGGAATAATAGGTAAAGCCAAGACCAGGATAAGCGACTCCGTCAACGCCCTGATAGGCGACGACGGAACCGCGAGGATCGGTATCTACGGTCCGCCGAACGCCGGGAAGACCACCCTCGCGAACAGGATAGCGAGGGACTGGACCGGTGAAGCCGTCGGTGCCGAGAGCCAGATTCCGCACGAGACCAGGAGGGCGCACAGGAAGGAGGACGTCACCATCGAACGCGACGGCAACAGCGTCACCCTCGACATCGTCGACACTCCCGGGGTGACGACGAAGGTCGACTACGACGAGTTCACGGAGTTCGGGATGGACAAGCAGGACGCCGTCGAACGCAGCCGCGAGGCGACGGAGGGCGTCGCGGAGGCGATGCACTGGCTGAAGGAGGACATCGACGGCGTCATCTACGTCCTCGACTCCTCGCTCGACCCCTTCACCCAGGTGAACACGATGCTGACGGGGATAATCGAGAGCCGAGACCTACCGATACTCATAATCGCGAACAAGGTCGACCTCGACGACGCCAGCCCGGGCCGCATCGACCAGGCGTTCCCCCAGCACGAGTCCGTGCCGCTGAGCGGCAAAGAGGGAGAGAACATGGACCAGCTGTACAGCCGCATAGCGGCGAAGTTCGGGTGATAAAGATGCCGGAGACACTGGAGAAAGAACCCGAGGAACCGCAGCAGACCGTTCAGATAGACGTCATCAGCGCCGCGCGGATGCAGGATATGACGTCGATGGAGAAGATACACTTCATCATCGACAGCGTCCGCGAGGGCAAGGTCGTCATCCTCGAGAGCGGGCTCACCCCCGACGAGGAGAGCAAGCTCATCGAGGTCACGATGACGGAGATATCGCCGGACGGCTTCAGCGGCATCGACATCGAGACCCATCCACGTCCCGCCGCGAAACCCAACTTCATCAACAAGATATTCGGCGAGGAGGAGAAGAAGCTCACCGTCATCGGACCGGCGAACCAGATCCAGACGCTGCACAAGGACAGCGAGCTCATCAGCGCCCTCGTCTCCACGAAGTAGGGCGCCCCAAGCCTTCATCAAACAAGATGCCACACGAGTGCGTCGACTGCGGCGAGGTATGTGAAGACGGAAGCAGCGACGTCTTCGAGGGCTGTCCCTCCTGCGGAGGCACGAAGTTCTTCTACGTGCGCGAGGTCACCGGAGACGAAGACGATACGTCGGGAGAGACTTCTCCTGTGAAGCAGGAAGCGGAACCGGAACCGACATCCTCCGGGAAGGGGAGCAGCCAGAGTACTCTCGAGGAGATAGCGGAGAAACCAGAGGTGGCCGCCGAAGCCGTTCCGGAGACACCCGAGGGTCACGACGCCGTCGAGATTGAGGCGGACGGTGCCGAACACACCAGCCAGCAGAGGGCGCGAGCCGTCACCGTCGGCGACGACGACCTCGACTGCGGCGGATGGCCGGACGACCCCTCCGACGACTCCGGTGAGACAGAATCCGGAGACGGAGACGCGGACGACGACATCGTGGAGGCCTCGGGAGAGTACGAGCGCGCTTTCGGCGGGAAGCTTGACGCCGACGGCGCTGAGGACGGAGAGGAGGACATCGTCGAAGCCGGGGGCGACGCGGCCGCCGTCGACGGAGACGGAGGCGACACCATCACCCACGACGGAAAGACATACGAGCGGGTCGAGGGGAGCGAGGCGAAGCAGCAGCTCGCCGCGGAGTTCGAGACCATCAAGATAGTCGAACCCGGCAGCTACGAGCTCAACCTGATGAACCTCTACGACCGCGACGAGAAGATCATCGCGCTCGAGGAGGACGGCAGGTACCAGGTGAGCCTGCCGACGTTCGACGAGTAGCGACCGGATGCTCCGTCGGACTCTTTTAGACAAGCGTTAACTACCCTTCACCCGAACCACCCGTCAGAATGAACGTAGTCGTCTCGATAGGAGGCTCGATACTCGTACCCGAGCTCGACGCCGAACAGGTCGAGGGGTACGCCGACGTCGTCGAAGCCATCGCCGAGGAACACGACGTCAGCGTCGTCGTCGGCGGAGGGAAGACCGCGCGCGACTACATAGGGGTCGCGAAGGATCTCGACGCCAACGACTCGACCTGCGACTACCTCGGCATCGACGTCACCCGCATCAACGCCAGACTGCTCATCAGCGCGCTCGACGACGCCTACCCCGAGCCGCCGACGACCTACCGCGAGGCCGAGGACGCGCTCGCCGACGACAAAGTCCCCGTCATGGGGGGTATGGCGCCGGGCCAGACCACGGACGCCGTCGCAGCGGTGTTCAGCGAGTACACCGACGCCGACCTCCTCGTGTACGCCACCAGCGTCGACGGGGTGTACACCGGCGACCCGAGCGAGGACGCGTCCGCGGAGAAGCTCGAGCGTCTGACTCCCGAGGAGCTGGTTCAGATAGTGATGGAGACGCAGATGGACGCGGGCGCCAACAGCGTCGTCGACGCGCTGGCGGCGAAGATAATCGAACGCAGCCGGATGCGGACGGTGGTGCTTGACGGCAGCGACCCGGTGGACATCGAGCGCGCGGTGCTGGAGGGAAGCCACGAGGGCACGGACGTCGTCGACGAAGACGAGCCGACGCAGGGCGGTCTCGAAGAGTTCCAGGGATGACGGGGGACGGAGACGCAGATACCGGCGGTGCGAGCGACGGAGTCGCGGGCAGCGCGAGCGAGTTCTGGGCGGACGAAGCCGCCCGCCGCGTGGACGAAGCCGGTAAACCGCCGGTGGTGAAGGGCGGGGTGTCGCCGAGCGGCGTCCCCCACATAGGGAACTTCAACGAGATAGCCAGAGGCTACTTCGTCCGGAGGGCGCTCGAACGCCGCGCCGAAGCAGGGGACGCGGAGTTCGCCGTCGACGACGTCCGGCAGGTTTTCACCAGCGACGACCGCGACCCCCTGAGGAACGTACCCAGCCACGTCGTAGACAGCGACGGCGCCGTGGTCGAGCTACCGGAGAGCCGGCGGGACGAGCTCGGGGAACATCTCGGCCGGCCGTACGTCGACGTGCCCGCGCCCTTCGACACCGCGGAGAGCTGGGCCGCCCACTTCACGGGCGCCCTCCGACGCGACGCCGCGGCTCTCGGCATCGAAGTCGAGTTCCTGTCGAACGACGAGATGTACCGCGCAGGCGAGTTCGACGAAGCCATCGAACTCGCGCTCGACCGCCTTGACGTCAGCCGAGAGGTCATCCAGCGCCACCAGCGCACCGCCGACGAAGGCTACGTACCGTTCATGCCGGTCTGCGGGGAGTGCGGACGCATCACCGCCACCGTGACCGCCGTCGACCTCGACGCGGGAGAGGTCGAGTACCGGTGCGCCGACGCCGACCTCGGCGGCCACGAGATAACGGGTTGCGGCCACGAGGGCGCCGCGTCGCTGCGCGACGGCAAGCTGTCGTGGCGGTTCGAGTGGCCGGCGCAGTGGATGGCTCTCGACGTCGGCTTCGAGCCGTTCGGAAAGGACCACGCGGAAGGCAGCTGGGAGAGCGGCGTCGAGATTGCCGAAGAGGTCTACGACGTCGAGCCCCCGGAGCCCATGGTCTACGAGTTCTTCCTCGTCGACGGCGAGAAGATGAGTGCGAGTGAGGGCAACGTCTACACCGTCGACGGCCTACTGGAGTTCGTCGAACCCGAGGTGCTCCGCTACTTCTTCGCGAAGAACCCCCGCAAACAGAGGGACTTCAGCCCCAGGGAGATACAACACCTCGTCAACGAGTTCGACCGCGTCGAGGACGTCCGCCGCGGCGACGAGGAGGCCGCCGACCCCGAGGAACGGCAGTTCGCGGACCGCGTCTACCCCGACCTGGAGACGCCGGCGACCGCGGTCGACGCCGACGCCCCGCCGCGGCGTCCGCCGTACACCTTCGCCGCGATGGTGGGCGTCGCCGGCGACGACGAAGCCCGTCTCGACGCGCTCCGCCGTAGCGGCCACCTGCCGGAGGACGCCTTCGAGGTCGACGAACGCGCCGTTCTCTGCCGCGTCGCTCTCGCCCGCACCTGGGCGCAGAGGTTCGGGAACCAGTACGACGTCCGGGTGCTCGACGCGAGACCGGACGTCAAGTTCGACGCATCGACGCGGGAGGCGTTCTCCGACCTCGCGGACACCGTCGAAGCGGGCGGCGACGCCGACAAGATACAGGACGAGGTCTTCGAGGCCGCCCGCCGCCACGACCTCGATGTCGGAGGCTTCTTCGGCGACGGCTACCGCCTGTTCCTCGGGGAAGACAGCGGCCCCAAGCTCGGCCCCCTGCTGGCGGCCCTCGACCGCGACTTCGTCGTCGAGAGGCTCCGCGAAGCCTGACCGAGGGCTCCGGAGCCGCGACGTCCGACCCTTCGTCGACGTCCCCGCTCGCATCCGCCTGGTTCGTCGCACGTCGCACCGATACATCTGGGGGGTCGACGTCGCTGGCGGCCGCGCCCAAAGTGTTATTTACGTATCGACTCAA
>CAZXNG010000076.1:0-6159 GCA_964642065.1 uncultured Halobacteriales archaeon | reverse complement strand
GGTGTGGCTTCGTCGTGGACCAGGGGAAGCGTGTAGCCGAACTCCACGTACTCCTCGGGGTCGCGGGTGCCAGGCCAGCCGTAGTCTGCGTCGCGGTAGACGACCTGTATCTCGTCCGCGTCGCCACCTCTGTCGGTAACCACGGGGGTGTCGTCCGGCAGCAACGCGAGACCCGCGGGGTCCCTGAGTCCTTTCGCGTATATCTCGGGTCTATTCGGGGAGTCCAGGTCGAACCGCAGCACTGCGCCTCCGGGCGACTCTCGTTCGTTGGCGGTCTGGGGGTCGCGGCCGTCGCCCGTCGACAGCCACAGCCCGCCGTCACCTCCCTGGGCGAGCCCGCCGCCGTTGTTCTCCGCGCCGGCGGGGACGCCGCGGAACAGGGGCTCGCTCTCCTCCGCCGCGGGGTCGAACCTGACGAGCCGGTTGTCGAGCTGCGTGGTGTGGTAGAGGTAGAGCTCGCCGTCGACCGCCTCGACGGAGAGCAGTCCGCTGTCGCCTCGTTCGTCTACCCCCTGTACCTCGTACCGTTCAACTACCTCGTCGCCGTCGACGAACGCCAGCGTACCAGGTCGTTCGGCTACGTAGTAGCCGCCGTCGACGAACGCGACGTCGGTCGGGGAGTCGAAGCCGTCGACGCGGCCGGCGGGCTCCAGGTCGACGTCGAACTCCGGCGAGGGATGGCTCCAGTCGCCGGCGCGGCCCTCTACGTCGAGGTCTGGGCCACCTAGCTCTTCCGACACACATCCGGAGACCGAGGCCACGGTGGCGGCCGCTGCGGCGAGGAACCCGCGACGAGACGTCATCGCACGAACCTATCGGGGGCGGCCGTAAAGCGGCTTCGGGACGGTTCCGACGCGCTCGGTTTCTCCGCTCTGCTGTAACCTTTCCTGGTTTCACTCAGGAAAGAGCGGCCTACCTCCCGGTCTCTATCGGGGCGTCCACTAGGTTACCCCACTCGGTCCACGAGCCGTCGTAGTTCTGTACGTCGGGGTAGTCAAGGAGCTCCTTCAGCAGGAACCACTCTATCGAGCTACGCTCCCCCACGCGGCAGTAGGTTATCACGGAGATGTCGTCGTCCACTCCCACGCCCTCGTAGAGATCCCTGAGTTCGTCGGGGGATCTGAACGTCCCGTCGTCGTTCAGGGTCTCGGCGATGGGAACGTTGGACGCGCCGGGGATGTGGCCGCCGCGCTGCGCCGTCTCCATCAATCCCTCCGGCGCTATCTTCTCGCCGGAGAACTCCTCTGGCGACCTGACGTCGACCAGCGGGAGACCGTCGTCTATCGCGTTGTCGACGTCACCCTTGTACGCCCTGATGCTCTCGAACGGACCCTTCGCCGAGTAGCTCTGCTGGGGGAACTCCGGCGTATCCGTCGACAGCGGGTAGTCGTTGTCCACCCAGTATCCCTTGCCCCCGTCGACGACCCTGACGTCGTCGTGGCCGTAGTACCTGTACTCCCAGTACGCGAACAGCGCGAACCAGTTGGGGACGCGTCCGCCGCCGTACAGGACCACGGTGGAGTCGTCGGAGATTCCCACGCGTTCGTTGACCTCCTCGAACTCTTCCTTCGAGACGAGGTCCCTGCGGGTCTCGTCGGTGAGGTCCTCGTCCCAGTGGAGGAAGACGGCGCCGGGAACGTGGCCGTCCTCGTAGGGAGTGTACTCCGAGTCGTCGGTCACCGTCGGGTTGTTCACCTCGACGAGCCTGAGGTCGGGGTCGTCGCTCTGGAACTCGTCGAGCCTCTGCTCCACCCAGTCCGCAGTCACTAGCACGTCTTCTGACATGACGAACCAACTTAGGTGGGGGTTCGGTTTATCAGGACTGGTAGGGGCAAGAACTGGGTGAAGCGGCAAAACTTGCTGACCAAGATATACGTCCATGGACTCGTACAGGTGCGGCGTTCTTCGCCGTCGCCGGAAAACCCGGTTACGCCGAGGAGGGGATTTGAACCCCTGCAGGCTCTCGCCTACACGCTTTCCAGGCGTGCGCCTTACCAGACTAGACTACCTCGGCACGCGTACGAGGTTAGCGCGGTGTACGTCGAAAAGCTTGCGCTTCACCCACGCAGGATTTACCAGCCTCCACCTCTACCACCTCTCATGGAAGACACCGTGCTCGTCACCGGAGCGTCCATCGGGATAGGCAGACAGATAGCGCACGAGGCCGCCGCCGACGGCCACCCCGTCGCACTCACCGCGAGAAGAGAGGCGGAGCTACGGGAAGCCGCCGACGAGATACGGGAGGAGCACGACGTCGAAGCCGTCGTCTATCCACTCGACCTGACCGCCGAAGATGTCGCCGTCGAGCTCAAGGACGAGCTCGACGAGGACGACGTGGACGTCCACACCTTAGTCAACAACGCGGGCTTCGGAGTCTACGGAGGGTTCCACGAGAGCGACCGCGGACAAACCCTGAAGATGCTCGACCTCAACGTCACAGCGTTCACAGACCTCGCCCGACAGTTCACGCCCGAGATGGTGGAGCGCGGAGAAGGAGGCGTGCTCAACGCCGGCAGCATCGCCAGCTACTACCCCTCGCCGCAGATGTCGGTGTACGGCGCGTCCAAGGCCTACGTGCTCTCCTTCAGCCGCGCGCTCGCACACGAGCTAGAACCCCACGGGGTCACCGTCACCGCTTACTGCCCGGGTCCCGTCGAGACCGAGTTCCTGGAGCGCGGCGGCGTCGAAGACAGCAACGTCGGAGGCGTAAGCATCACTCACACACCCGAGGAGGTCGCGGAGACCGCCTGGCGCGGCTACCGCAGAGGCGACCGCATCGTGCACCCCACCCGGACCATCGGGTTCTTCGCCTGGGCGTCGCGGCTGCTCCCCGAGAAGATAGCGACGAAGTTCGGTGAGAACGGCGTCGAGGAAGGCACCGGATACCTGCCGTTCTGACTCCGTTGCCCAAAACCGCTATGGAAACCCTCAAACGCCCTCCAGACGAAGGAGACGCGTGGTAGAGTTCGAACTGGATTCGAAGGACGCGATGGGCCGCGTCGCCACCCTCACCGTCGACGACAGAGAGGTGACGACGCCCGCGTTGATGCCCGTCGTCAACCCACACCTCACCCGACCCGATCTCGGGGAGGCGCAGGCCGCCATCACCAACGCATACATCCTCCACGAGAGCGACGACCACCGCGAGGAAGCCGTCTCGGACGGCGTCCACTCCGTCCTCGACTTCGACGGCGTCGTAGCCACCGACAGCGGCGCCTACCAGATGAGCGTCTACGGCGAAGGCGAGGTCGACGTCTCCAACCGGGGGATACTGGAGTTCCAGGAGGAGATAGCGACCGACGTCGCGACGCCGCTCGACGTCCCGACGCCACCGGACGCCTCGCGGAAGCAGACGGAGGAGCATCTGGAGGTGACGCAGCAGCGATTCCGGGCGGCGGTCGACCTCGACATAGAGCCCGCGTTGAACGCCCCCGTACAGGGCGGGCTGTACACCGACCTCCGAGAAGGGGCCGCCGCCGACGTCTACCCCGACGGCGACGTCTACGACGTCGGAGCCGTCGTACCGCTTATGACGGAGTACCGGTACGACGACCTCGTCGACGTAGTCGCCGCGGCGAAACGAGGGCTCGGAGCCGACGCACCCGTCCACCTGTTCGGCGCAGGCCACCCCTCGACGTTCGCGCTCGCCGCCGCCCTCGGCTGCGACCTGTTCGACAGCGCCGCCTACGCCCTCTACGCGGAGGACCGACGGTACGTCACTGTCGACGGCACGATGTACCTCGACGAGATGGAGGAGCTACCGTGCAGCTGCAGCAGCTGCCGCGACAACGCTCCCGAAGATATGGAGTTCGAGGAGCTCGCGCAGCACAACCTCGACGTCTCTTTCGCCGAGGTACGACGGGTCCGCGAAGCCATACGGGAGGGCGACCTCCTCGAACACGTGGAGAAAAGGATGCACGCCCACCCCGACTTCCTGAAGGGGCTCGACGCCCTCGGCGACCACGTAGAACAGATAGAGCGGTACGACCCCGCGTCCAAGGGCACGTTCTTCTACCTCGGCAACGCCCGAAGGCCGGAGGTCCACCGGCACCACGACAGGCTCGACCGGCTCGACGTAGAAGGCCGGGTCACGGTGTCGCCGCGGAAGCAGGTGGAGGGCCGCAGGATGGCTCTGGTTCCGCCGTTCGGCCCCGTCCCCACCGAGCTACGGCACACCTACCCCCTGAACGCCGAGGTGCCGAACGCCCGCGACGCCGACCACGCGGCGCAGGAGACGTCGATAGAGGGCGTCCGCCACCTCGCCGAAGCACACCGCGACGCCGAAGTCGCGCTGGAGCATCCGGGCTGGAGCCATCCGGAACTCGAAAACCTCGAATGCGTGGAGGTGCACGACCTATCCGAATGAACGGAACCCTGGGTCGATGGAACGGCGCCGGAGGTCGGCCTTGACGGACTACTTCGAGGTCGTCGACCGCGACGGAGCCGCGCGGCTCGGCGAACTCCGGCTAGACGACCCCGTCCGCACTCCGGCGACCGTCGGCCATCTCCTGGAGGACTACGGCAGCCTGTGGACCGACGAACGCAGCAGGCCCGACGGAGACGACGTCGACGGCGTCGCAGTCCTCCCTCATCGGGCGATGCCGAGCGGCACCCCCGACGAGATAGTCGAAGCGATGCAGGAGACCCACCGCGACCTCGACCTAGACTATCCGTCGGCCGCCGTAACCAGCGTCGATGAACCCGAAGCCTCCGGACACGACGTCCACGTCCTGACGGGTCTCCGCGACGGAGACAGCCGCCGGGTCGTCAACGCCGCCCTACGGTGCAGGAGGAAGGTCGCCTCCGACAGCGCGCTCCTGCTGCCCGGCGTCGCATCTCCCGCGAACGTCGCCACCCTCGCCTACATGGGATTCGACTGCTTCGACACCGACTACGCAGCCGTCCACGGCAGGGGCGGCGTCTACATGACCACGGACGGAGAGACCGACGTCGACGACCTCGAAGAGCTACCGTGCGCCTGCGAAGTGTGCTGCGACCGAGAGCCCGGAGACCTGTCGCGCGCCGACGTCGCCGAACACAACGAGGCCGCTCTAGATGCCGAGCTCGCACGAGTCCGCGACAGGATACGCGCCGGTCGTCTACGGGACTACGTCGAGAGGCAGTGCAGGAGCGAGCGATGGCAGGTCGAGGTCGTCAGGCTGCTCGACGAGGAGCAAACCTACCTAGAACGCCGCACCCCCGTCGCCCGCACCTCGGAGATGGACTGCAACGTATCCGAGTGCATGGACCGCGTCGAGGTACAGCGGTTCGCGGAACGTGTCGTCGAACGGTACCGGGCGCCACGCGACGACGCCGCGGTGCTGCTGCCCTGCAGCGCGGGCAAACCCTACTCGCAGAGCCGCAGCCACTCGGAGTTCCGCGACGCCATACGGGGTCGTGCGCACGAGGTCGTCGTCACCAGCCCGCTCGCCGTCGTGCCCCGCGGCCTCGAGAACGTCTACCCCGCAGCCCACTACGACACACCGGTGACCGGCCGGTGGACGCCGACGGAGCGGGAGTTCGTCGAGGACGCCCTCGCCCGATACCTCGAACGCAACCCCTACGACGAGGTCTTCGTCCACCTGCCGGACGACTACCGGGGGTTCGTGGAAACCGCTTGCGGCGAAGCCGGGGTGGAGCCGACGTTCACCTGCGAAGACGGAGAGCATCCGCGCGACGACGACGCGCTGGAGCGGCTGCACGGCGCTCTCGACGGCTACCGGAGCAGCGGTCGCGGCCTCGAGCGACGATGGTACGCCCGCGCGGTTGCCGACTACCAGTTTGGAGCGAAGGCGTGGGAGAGCGTGGACGGCGACCTCGAGGTAGTCGGCCGGATGCCGAACGTCCGCGTGATGCGTGACGGCGAACAGCTGGCTGCGTTGACGGAGTACGGAACCCTCGCCCTCACCCTCGATGGCGTCGACGCCTTCCGGCCGCCGGAGGTCGAGATAGACGCCTTCGTCCCCGAAGGCAGCGTGCTCGCACCGGGCGTCGTCGACGCAGACGACGGGGTTCGGGTGGCGGACGAAGTGGTCTTCGAGGGCCCGGACTGCCGTGGCGTCGGCCGCGCCGAGATGGACGGCGAGGAGATGCGTAGGTCGACGCGCGGCGTCGCCGTATCCGTCAGACATCTGGATGACAGCGGGTAGCTCCTTATAA
>CAZXNG010000075.1:2341-6180 GCA_964642065.1 uncultured Halobacteriales archaeon | reverse complement strand
GCTACATGGACTACGCCGCCCGGTACAAGCGCCTGCAGGGCTACGACGTGCTGTTCCCGCAGGGCTGGGACTGTCACGGCCTGCCGACGGAGGTGAAGGTCGAGGAGAACGAGGGCGTCCACCGGAGCGAGGTGCCGAGGGACGAGTTCCGGGAGATGTGTATCGAACACACCTACGAGATGATAGAGGAGATGCGGTCGACGATGGACACCCTCGGGTTCAGCCAGGACTGGAGCCACGAGTACGTGACGATGGAGCCGGAGTACTGGGGGAAGACCCAGCGGTCGTTCGTCGAGATGGTGGAGGACGGATACGCCTACCGCGACCACCACCCCGTCAACTGGTGCCCGCGGTGCGAGACGGCGATAGCGGACGCCGAGGTCGAACGGGAGGAACGCGACGGAATGCTCGTCTACCTGACGTTCCTTGGAGTCGACGGAGACGACATAGAAATCGCGACGACTCGGCCGGAGCTGCTGGCGGCGTGCGGCGCGGTCGCCGTCGAACCCGGCGGAGAGTGGCAGGACCACGTCGGAGACACCGTCGAGGTTCCGCTGTTCGGTCAGGAGGTCGAGGTCATCGAGGACGAGGCCGTCGACTCCGAGTTCGGTACGGGCGCGGTCATGATCTGTACCTTCGGAGACAAGCAGGACGTCGACTGGTGGCTGGAGTACGACCTCCCGCTCCGCGAAGCCTTCACCCGTCAGGGCACCCTCACCGACCTTGCCGGCGAGTACGAGGGCATGGAGATAGAGGAGGCGAAGGAAGCCATCACCGAGGACCTCCGCGACGAGGGCTACCTGTACGACGAGGAACCCGTCGACCAGTCGGTCGGCACCTGCTGGCGGTGCGACACACCCATCGAGATACTCGCGGAGGAGCAGTGGTTCATCGAGGTACGGGAGGACGAGATACTCGAGAAGGCCCGGGAGGTCGACTGGATACCCGACCACGCCTACACCCGACTAGAGGACTGGACGACTGGGATGGAGTGGGACTGGGTCGTCAGCAGACAGAGAGTGTTCGCGACGCCTTTCCCCGTCTGGTACTGCGGCGACTGCGGCGAACCCCAAGTCGCCGACGTCGACGACCTGCCGGTGGAGCCCGATGACGAATCTCCGGACGAAGCCTGCCCAGAATGCGGTGCCGAGGACTGGGAGCCCGAGACCGACGTCATGGACACCTGGATGGACTCGTCCATCAGCGCGCTCCACGTCGGAGGCTGGCCGGACGACGAGTTCGAACCGACGGGGCTGCGCGAACAGGGTCACGACATAATCCGGACGTGGGCGTTCTACACCATCCTCCGCACCGCGGCGATAGAGGACGAACGTCCGTGGGACGACGCGTTGATCAACGGCATGGTGTTCGGCGACGACGGCCACAAGATGTCGAAGAGCCGAGGCAACTTCGTGCAGCCCGAGGAGGCCGTTGAGGAGTACGGCGCCGACGCCTTCCGGCAGGCCATGGCTTCCGCAGGCCGGCCTGGCAGCGACATCCAGTTCCAGTGGAAGGAGGTGGAACGTGCGTCGAAGTTCCAGACGAAGACCTGGAACGTCTACCGGTTCGCCAGCGACCACGTCGCCAGGGACAGCTACGACTACCCCGGCACGGACTCTCCGCCGGAGCTCCGGCTCGCCGACCGCTGGATACTCTCCAGGTTGACCGAGGTGACCGAGGACGTCGAAGACCTGATGGACGACTACCGCTACGACCTCGCTCTCCAGGAGGTGCGGGAGTTCCTGTGGAACGAGGTAGCGGACGACTACGTCGAGCTCGTGAAGGGACGGCTGTACGAGGAGGAGGGCGGCGGCTACGAAGCCGTCAGGTGGACCCTCCGTACGCTGCTTGAGAGCATCGTCGTCATGGTGTCTCCGTTCGCGCCGTTCTTCGCCGAAGAGGTCTACAGCGGACTCCGCGACGACAGCGTCAACGAGGCCAGCTGGCCGGAGGTCGACCTCCGCGACGAGGACGCCGAGGAAGCCGGCGACGTCCTCGCCGACGTCGTGTCGTCTGTGCGGAGGTGGAAGAGCGAGGAGGGCATGGCGTTGAACACCGAGGTGGGAGACGTCGAGATCTACGGTGCCGGCGACCTCGACGTGGAGGATGCAGCCAACGCGCTCGTCGCCGACGTCAGTGTCGAGTCCGGGGAACCCGACCTTGAACGCGTCCCCGTTGGAGTCGACGCCGACATGAGCGTGCTCGGCCCCGAGTTCAAGGGAGCAGCGGGCGACGTCGTCGCTGCGCTCAAGCAGGAGGACCCCGACGCGCTCGCGGAAGCCGAGGACTCCGTGGAGGTCGAGGTCGACGGCGACGCCGTCGAGGTCTCGGCGGACGCGTTCGAACCCGAGAACGAGCTACGTAGCGGCGGACGCGAGGTCGAGGTCGTCGAGACCGATTCGGAGGACGTCACCGTAGTCGTCTACACCGAGTAGCTTTTCTCCATCGACACAACTCTGTCGCTTCTACCTGGGTTCACCGGTTCGCTTTCCCGTGACGCCTGATCATGTAGTACAGCCCCACGACGGCGCCCAAGACCGGAACCGAGGCCGCCGAGATGGTCTTGAAACCCGGGCTCCAGATGTAGCCCTGACGTTCGAGTATCTCTGCCTCTCGATAGACCCCGTAGGGAACGAGGAACCAGCCGAGTACCACGGGTACGAGGCCGTAGACCGGTCGTTCCGAGGAGTAGAGGATGGCCACACCGGCTGTGGTGAGGATGACGCCTATCACGAGGACGCTCAACGGCCAGGTCTCCTCCTTGACGTAGGGGCAGTAGGTGGGGTCGACATTGCTGTCGACCTCGATGGCTCGTCTGGGGTTCATGTTGATACAGGCGAACTCCTCGGTAAAACAGGTTCGGGTCTACCTGGGTTCGACGGGATGTGAAAGGGCGAACGCAGAGAGGATATACGAAGGGTTTATGTCTCGTTTGAGACAAGTGATGACAGAGGGACCGTGGGGTAGCTTGGCCCATCCTCGGCCGCTGGGGGCGGTCGGACTTGAGTTCGAATCTCAACGGTCCCATCCCGGATCGACCGGAACCACACTGCAGTCGTTCCTTCCCTCTGTAACCGGCACAGCGCTTAATACGTGACGGGGTTTGGTTTCCTACATGAGGTTACCGGAGACCAGAGAGCTCCTGGTGAACGAGATAGACCTGCCTGCGTCGCTGGAGGACGTCGTGGATGCGGTCGGGGACGTATGTATAGAGACTCCTATGGGTGGCGAGGAGGACCTGCGTTCCGTCCTCGAGAGATGTGGGGAACGTGAGTTCGACTCCGTGGACGAGCTGTACGACTCCATCGTAGGGAGCCTAGGGGAGGCGCACGTCGGCAGACGGAAGTACGACGACCGCGGCCCCAGCCTCGGTGAAGACGAGGAGGTGTCGTTCTGATGGACGTCACCCTCGTGTCGGGTGTCCCCGGCGCCGGCGTGTCGAGCGTGGCGTCGAAGGCGACTCAGGAGATGAAAGAGGTGCGGTTGTTCAACTTCGGGGACGTCATGCTGGAGCAGGCGATGGCGCGACGTGTAGCGGAGTCGAGGGACGACCTCGGCGACATTCCCGGTTACGAGAGGGAGTACCTGCAGCGTGCGGCGGCCGAGTACGTGCGCGACGAGGCCACCGGCAGCGACCTGCTCGTGAACGTACGGTTCGTCGTCAGCACCTCCGACGGCTTCGTACACGGACTCCCCGACGCGGTGCTCTGGGAGATGAACCCCGACCGGTTCGTCGTGGTGGAGGCCGATCCTTCCACGGTTTCCGAGCGTCGCACCGAGGACGAGTACAGGAGCTATCCGGCGGCGGACGTCGACCAGCTAGGGTTCCATCAGCAGCT
>CAZXNG010000075.1:0-2241 GCA_964642065.1 uncultured Halobacteriales archaeon | reverse complement strand
AGTACAGGAGCTATCCGGCGGCGGACGTCGACCAGCTAGGGTTCCATCAGCAGCTTAACAGACAGGCTGCCTTGCTCTACTCCGCGGAGGTCGGTGGTTCTATCCATCAGGTTACGAACGACGGCTCCGTCGTCGACGCCGCCGAGAAGCTGCTGGACGTTCTGAGGTAGAGGTTTCGAGCACGCGCGCACTATCTCAGCAGATGCTGAATCCCGCAGTAATCGCTCTGATAGTTACCGTCTATTACAGGCATCTCCTGTGGCGAGAACCTGGGGCGGTGGATAACCGTGTGATGGCGCAGGAATCTTTACCCCGTCGAACTCGGCTAAAAAGTCTTAAGCGTCACGTTCTTTCATAACTCTCCCTCCCTAATGTCCGGATGCTCCTGCATTACGCATGGAGCTACCCCCCAACTAACGGCGGAGACCCCGATTACCCGTCGAGGGCGTCAGCCCTCGACATCTTTCTCGCTGCCAACACGAAACGGATAGAACGTCGTGAAGTCAGCTAGCCGAGCTTCGTCGAGATGTAGACCGCGACCAGCCTCCACGGAACTACGAACAGCAGGCCGAACGTGGTCATCACCAGCGTGAACTGCAGCGCGACCACGGCGGTCGCCGAGTTCATGGCGAGGTCGCCGAAGAACCTCGGAGTGTACCTCAGCACCGCACCCAGCAACGCACCCACCACCCAGCTCGCGGCCGCCGACGCTGCCGCGTACCTGTACGATTCGAGCGCTCTCCTGTTCTGCGCCCCGAGAACCGAGGAAGCCACTAGCCAGCCCACGACGAAAGGAGCACCCGTCCTCAACCAGTATAACGGGCGCTGGACCGCGCTCTCCCCGTGGGAGTGCAGCCCGACCGCGACGAAGGCCAGCAGGACCAGCACGTCGCCCGCCAACACGAGCGGAGCGGGTTCGAACTCCGACCGGAGGCCATCCAAGTCCATCGTGCGGAGATGGTGAAGCGACAGGTAAAGTGTCACGGAAACGTACCGCGAGGACGTGGCTCCGGTGGTTCAGTAGACCTCGTCGAGCTCGTCCGAAGCACGGTTCCGTGCTCTCTTCTCGGCGACCCCGAACGCCCGCAGCGACTCGTGGGTGTACTCGTACTCCTTCCTCGTGAGAGGTATCTTAACCGACAGCACGATACCGTCCTGGAACTCTTTCGCCGTCCGGTACGAGCCGAAGATGTCCATCAGAGCCTCGTCCGCGACCTCTCTGTCGTGGACGTCTGCGAAGGACTCCCAGAAGCCGTCGACGTCGGACTCCACCATCGGCGAGAGCCCATCGCAGACCGACCGATACCGCTTCTCGATGGCAGCCCTGAACCCGTCTTCGTCGTCTCCACGGTACTTCCGGAGGTATATCTCGCCGTCGCGGAAGTCGTCGACGTAGTCGTCGGGGTCGCCTTCGGCGCCGTCCAACGCCGCAGCGTACTGCTGCTTCAACAGCCTCTCCTGTCCGTCACGTAGGTCCTCAAGGGTGTCGGATATCCTTCCCTTGGCTCTCCTGTCGCTGACGAGAGGGATGTTGACTACGTTAGAGGGTTTGAACTCCTCCGTCGCCTCGTCTGCTACGTAGGTCGCATAGCCGTGCAGCACCTCTCGAGCGTTCTCCACGTCCATCGTCTGGACTTTGAACGGCGGCCTAGAAAAAACCCGCAGCCCATCGACTTACGTATCCAGAAGCCGTGGTCCGGCCTCCGGTCACAGCCCCCAGATGACGACGATTCCGGCGGTCGTGACGACCGAGAGCAGGAGCTGGAGCGGAGCGCCCACCCGCAGGAAGTCGCTGAACCGGTAGCCTCCGGGGCCGTAGACCATAAGGTTGGTCTGGTATCCCATCGGCGTCATGAACGACGTCTCGGCCGCGAACCGTGCCCTTGAGTTCCATGGTGTACCACAGCCGGAAGAGAACTGTGAACGTCTCGCCGAACTCACGTTTGAAGCCACACAGGAAGACCCGAACCAGAACGCCGGCAACATACTTGTTTGCTTCCGGGACAGACCCCTACCCGGCGACGAAAATCTGAGTAGCTGGTAACAGATCGAAAGTCTCGCCGAAGTCTGCGCCTAAATTTGTTTTGTGAGGAGAGAATTTGAACTTGATGTCACTTCGCTCCCTTATGTCACTATTCCCGCGTTCAAACCTCTCTTACCTCCGTTCCCTCACGAGGTTCGGTCACTACGGTGAGGAGAGGATTTGAACCCCTGGGGGCTGTGACGCCCCACCGGCTTTCA
>CAZXNG010000074.1:0-6187 GCA_964642065.1 uncultured Halobacteriales archaeon | reverse complement strand
CGACGCAGTCTACGTCACGGGTTTCGAGCAGCTCCAGGCAGTCGTCGGGACCGTGTGCCGTCAACACGTCTATGGAGTGGCCGTCGGAATCCAGGTACGACTCCACGAGCTCGAGGTAGGTGGGGTCGTCGTCGACGAAGACCGCGGTTATCTCGCCTGTCATGCTCCCCGGTATCTACCCACCATCTAGGTCTGACGCTTATATCTGTTTCCCACCTTAGGCGGGGCTCCGGTTGGTAGGTCCGCCGTACCTACCACCAGGGGTTCAGGTTCCCGACGGACGTCGTCGACGACGAGATAACCGCGGAGTACACCAACGGCGTCCTCGAGGTGCGGCTGCGGTCGAGACGGAGTCCGGCGTACGCGGCAGGTTGATAGAGGTCGAAGGCTGAGGTAGGCAGCGCGCAGGGACGGCGCTCCTCTCGTCGTCTCAGGGACCAGCTTAGAGTTGCTCGGTCCCTTCCGGATTACTCCTCCCGCTCTACCCTGCGCACCATACATATCATGTCCCCGTGTTCGCTGTACGTGAGCGAGTGGTCCGTCACCACGTCCTCCCCTTCCGCGGTGACGTGGACGCTCTCGCCAGTCCACCCGCCTTCCTTCGCCTCGGGAAGAACCTCCTGCCGGACCCTCTCCTCGTCTTCGTCGCGGTACAGCATCTCCCAGTGCTCGCCCTCCATCTCATCGGGGTCGTAGCCGTACATCTCGGCGTACGCCGGGTTGACGTAGACGAACCTTCCTTCTTCGTCGAGTATCGCAATACCCTCGCGCACGTTCTCCATCGCCTCCAGCCTCCTTCTCGACTCCCTCTGTGTCTTCGACTGCTTCACCAGGCTCTCGACCTCGTTCGCCAGCAGCTCGAAGGACTCGGGACCGCCCTTCTGGTAGTAGTCTGAGACCCCGCGTGACACCGCCTCGCTCGCTATATCTTCGCTGCCTTTCCCCGTGAACAGCACGAAGGGCATCTCGGGGCATCTCTCGCGTACCCTGTCCAATATATCGAGACCGTTGCAGCCCGGCATGTCGTAGTCGCTGACGACGCAGGCTACCTCGTCGGACTCGAGTATCTCCAGAGCTTCTTCCGCGGATTCGGCCGGCAGGACTTCGAAGCCGTCGAGCTCCGACTCCAGCTTGAGTTCCGCGAGCTCCAGGAACGCCGGGTCGTCGTCCACGAGCAACACCCCCTTCATACCGTCCATCTCTCGCCTTGGTATACAAAGGCCAGTCTATTAATCTCTCGGACGACTCCGCCGTGCGTCGACGTATCGCCCCGCTGACGTACCGCACTACATATACGTACAGACGGCGTAGCCCCGGATATGAGCGACGAATCCGGAAGGAAGAACCTGCGTATGCCGGGGGACGACGAGATGTTCGGCGTGGTGACCCGTCACGACGGCGGCAACCACGTCCGCGTCGAGTGCGAGGACGGAGAGAACAGGATGGGCCGCATACCCGGCAGGATGAGGTACCGCAACTGGATAGAGGAGGGGGACGTCGTCGTCATCGAGCCGTGGGACTGGCAGGACGAGAAAGGCAACATCGAGTGGGTGTACGAGGACGACGACGCCGACCAGCTTCGCGACGAAGGCCACCTCGGCTTCACCAGCCGCTGACGGAGACGACGGGTTTCGGACCGACCACTCTCCCCACCTAACCCGACTACGGCCGGGTTCGCCGCGCTCCTCCGAGCCAGATATAAGGCACGGGGCGCCCCTGTATATCAGAACCAGATGACTCGGTTGCTCGTCACCGCAGACGTCCATCTCGCTTCCGACCACCCAGAGAGGCTGGACGCACTCGAACGCGTGGTCGGTACGGCGGAGGACGAGGACGCCGACCTCCTTCTCGTCGCAGGCGACCTGTTCGACAGAGCCGCCGACGTCGAAGAGCTGAAGTCCGAGGTACGCTCCGTCTTCAGCGACAACCCGTTCCACAGCTTCGTGATACCCGGCAACCACGACGCCGACGCATACCGCGACGAGGACTACTTCGGCGACGACGTCACCGTGCTACGGGACAGGCCCCTGGAGGCAGTCGACGTCGACGACGTCCGGCTGCTCGCGCTTCCCTACACCGAAGACGGCTTCGACGAAGTCGTCGACGACGTCAGAAGAGCCAGGTCCGAAGACCGCGTCAACCTCCTGCTCGTGCACGGCACGCTGTCGACCGAGACGGGAGGGTTCGGCGGCGAACCGCGTTACATGCCGTTCACGCCGGAGCAGCTTCTGGAGTCCGGCGTCGACGTCGTCTTCGCCGGTCACGTCCACAGCGAGGCCACGAGGAGAGAGTTCGGCGACGGAGCCCTGGAGTTCCACTACCCCGGCTCCCCCGTGTCGGTGACGGAGAAGGAGACGGGTAGACGCGGAGCCTGGCTGTACGACTCCACCGAGGACGAGGTTCGGGGCGTCGACCTCCCGACTTTCCACTACGTCGTCGAAGAGGTAGAGGTCGTGCCCGGAGAGGAGGGCTCCGCGGTCGACGAGCTACGACGGAGGCTCGATGGACGCGAGCTCTCCGACGCCGAGGTGGTCGTCGAACCCCGGGGTTTCGTCGAAGGAGACCCCCGCGAACTCTACCGCCAGGTCGAGGAGGCGGTCGATGGTTCGGGGGCGGAGAGCCACCGGGTCGAGCGCGGAGAGGTGGAGAACGTCGCCGGAGTCGTCGAGACCGACCTCTACCGGGAGTTCGACGAGAAGCTCGCTGACCGGGGGCTAGACGTGGACGAACGACGGGTCCGGAGGCTGTTCCTGAAGGCAATGTCGAGGGAGGAGCGTGGCTGACGTGCGTGTACGGAGGCTGAAGATAGACAGCTACGGCCCGCTACGGGACGTCGACCACGACCTCGACGGGGGATTCAACCTTTTCCACGGACGTAACGAGTCCGGAAAGACCCTACTGGTCGAGGCCGTGGTGAAGATGATGGTGGACGCGGGAGCCGAGGACTTCGCCGGCATCGGCCGCGTCGACGGCGCACCCGCGGGCTTCATCGAGGTCGAAGCCGGCGACGCCGTCCACCAGCTACCCGACGCAGACCTCGAAGACGTCTTCCACGGCGACGTCCACCCCCGCGACGTCAGGAACGCCTTCGTCGTCCGCGACGTCGACCTCCGGCGCCCCGGGAGGAGCGCGGACTTCGGCCGAGGCGACTACCTCCGCGACGTCACCGACCGCGTGCTCGGCGCCCGAACCGGCGAGATAGAGCGGCTGCAGAGCCGTATCGCCGACCTCGGCAGACTGACGTCGTCGTACGAGCGGCTGCGTGACAGACAGCCGGAGAAGCTGAAGTCCAGGGTGGAGGAGGCACGGGAGCTGTCGAAGGACCTCGAGAGCTACCTCGAATCCCGCAGGGAGGAGGGCGTGCTCGAAGACGTCCGACGGACGAGGAGGATGGAGGACGAGCGGGAGCGCGTCGAAAGTGAGATACAGGTGCTGGAGAAGGCGAGGAGACAGGCTGAGGTCGACGACGCACGCGAACTCGTAGACGACCTCGAACGCGTCGAAGACGAGATCCGACGACATCGCGAACGGGAGGGAGAGGTGGAGGAGCTCCGTGGGCTGAAGCGCGAGATAGAAGGCTACCGCGAGCGGAGGGACGACGAAGACGTCGACCCCGAGGTGATGTTGAACGCCGTCGCCGCCCTCGGCCTCCTTTTCGCGCTGTCGCTGCTGGCGGCTGTGCTCAGCTCCGGCGCCGGGGTGCTCCTGATATCCGGCGTCGTCCTCGCCGCCCTGCTGTACGCCGGCCAGCGGTACCTCGACTCCCGCGAGCTCGTCGGCGAGGACGAACGTCTCGTCAGGGAGGTGAACTACGCCGGCGTCGACGGCTCGACACTTCCAGACGTCTACAGGGCCATCGAGGACCAGATACAGGAATACGAGGAGGAGGGTAGCCGGATGCAACGCGAACGCGAACGTGTCGTCGGCAGGCTGCAGGAGGCTTTCGATGCCGGCCACGACGACGTCGACGGCCGGCGGGAGGAGGTGGAGCGGCGGGCCGAATCCGTCGAAGAGGTAGACCGCGAGTACTCCGAGGACGAGCTACGGAGCGCGAGAGAGCGCGTCGACGAGCTCGACAGCGAGATAGACCGGACGCGGGAGAGGCTCTCGGAGCACGAGGACAGGCTGCGGGAGCTCGACCGGCGGCTGCGCGACGTCGCTCCGGAGGACTACCTCGACGACGTCGACGAGGTGTGCGTCGACAGCGCCGCCGACCTCAGGGGCGCGCTGGACGCCGTAGACCGGTTCCTCGACGAGGTCACCGCCACGCGGGACGCGGCGCAGACCGCCGTCGACGTGCTGAGGGAGATAGAGCAGGAGGAAGAGGAGGAGATAGACCAGCTGTTCCGCGGCGACGGCTTCGTCGCCGATGTCTTCGAACGCGTCACGGACGGCCGGTACGTCGACGTCGGCTACGACGAAGGAGAGGGCGCCGTGAAGGTCACCCGTCATGACGGCCGCGAGCTCTCGGCGACGGAGCTCAGCCAGGGCACCTACGACCTCCTGTACCTCGTCGTACGCCTCAAGCTGGCGCGAGAGCTCGCGGGCGGCGAACCCGGCTTCCTCGTGCTAGACGCGCCGTTCGTCCACAGCGACGGCGAGCGCGTCAGGCGAGAGGTAGAGGTTCTTTCGTCTCTCGTGGACGACGGATGGCAGGTGGTCTACCTGTCGTTCCGCGACGTAGTCCGCGAAGCCGTCGAGGAGCTGGGGGACGGGGAGGTCGTGGAGCTCGACGAGCTCGAGCTGTAGAGCCTCGGGCCGAGGGCTTCACCTGTCGGGCGACGGTTCGGGGTAGAGGGTCACGAGGGTCTCTCCCGGCACGTAGTCGGGGTGGACGACGTACCGTATCTCGACCTCCCCCTGCCCCGCGTCCGCCTTACCCCTCACTGTTTCTTCGGCGTCGAGCGCGTGCACTAGGTCCTCCATCCTCTCGGGCACCACCGTGTTCAGCCGTCGACCCATGAGCTCACCGGGCTTGGTCGACATCATCTCCGCTGCTGCGGTGTTGGCTTCCAGCACGCGTCCATCGGAGTCGACGGCCATCACTCCGTGTTCCACGTGCTGGTCCAGGGCTTCGCTCCGACCGTCGACCAACGTGTTCGACCTCCGCAGATACCGCTCCCCAGGTCTCCGGTCGTCGTTCGACCTCGGCAGCCTCACGGTGACGCACGTCCCGTCGTCCGAGGTATCGTGGTCGACGCTGCCGCCGTGGTCATCGACTATCCAGTGCACCAGCCAGAGACCCACGCCGGTCGTGTGGTAGAGAGGGGTCTCCACGCCTTCCTCGAGGACCTCGACCTCGCTCTCGGGTAAGCCGGGTCCGTCGTCCCTCACCTGAAGGAGCACCCATCCGTCGTCGACGGAGGCGTTCACCCGTATCTCCGGCGCTCCCCCGGCGTGTTCGGCGGCGTTCTCCACGAGCTCCGTAACCGCCGACTGGAGGCTCGGCTGGAGGGCGACGGGGCAGTCGCCGGGGCAGTCGAGCTCGACCTTGGCGTCGGGATGGCTCCGTAAAACGTCTTCCTTCACCCTCCGGAGGAGCCTGTCGAGCTCCACCTCGTGGTACCTGGTCGGCGAGTTCACCGTCTCCTCGAGCTGCCTCGCCTTGTCAGCGGTCTCGACGAGGTCGTCTATCTTCCGCTTCACCTTGTCGGCGGCGTCGGGGTCGTCGATTAGCTCTTCGGCGTAGCCGCGGACCACGGTCATGTCGTTGCGCACGTCGTGGCGTAGCACCCGGCTCAGTATCGACACCACGGACGCCCGGCGAGCAGTCCGCCTCCTGCTGCCCCGTAGCTCTCCGACGACACCTCGAGTGCCTACGACGGCTACGGCGTACAGGCCGACGACTACGGCCTGAAGCGTCGTGTTGAGGTCGTCCATCAACGCGCTGCTGAAGCCCAGCCACTCGACCGCGACCAGGACGAGCCAGGCCGCCGCCAGCGCGGAGGTGACGGAGAACGCGATCCAGTAGGGTCTCTCGACGTCGGAGGCTCTGTAGCTGCGGAACCCCATCCAGGCTGCGGCGGCGAAACCCAGGGCTCCGACGGCGTCGAACGCGGGCAACAGAGCTTCAGACATCGTCCGAGGGATCCGCCTCCGGGTCTCCGCCGTCGTCCTCGTGTTCCGGTCTCCCGCGATGTAGAAGGGCGATAGCGGCGAACGTGAGCCCCGCCCCCATGTTCCCGAC
>CAZXNG010000073.1:0-6213 GCA_964642065.1 uncultured Halobacteriales archaeon | reverse complement strand
GCTCGTACCGCCTCCACAGCCTCACAGCCTCCCGTCCGTCGACGTCCTCCAGCCCCCGGTCGACGTCGAGAGCACGTTCCACCTGCTTGAGACCGCCGGTGTAGCCGCGGCGGCGGCAGAGGTACATCAGGTCGAGGTGGGGTACGTCGACGTCGACGCCGAGGTCGTCCCTGAGGAACGGCTCGTCGAACCTCCTGCCGTTGTACGACACCAAGAGGCTGCTGTCGCGGAGCTCGCGTTCGACGGCTTCGCGCGACAGGTCGTCGCCGCGCACCAGCGTTCGGGTGTCGCCGTCGCGGTGGAAGCTCACCGTGGTGACGACGCTCGACGAGGAGCTGAGTCCCGTGGTCTCGATGTCGAAGAAACACGCGGAGTCGTCGAAGTTCCGATAGAGCCGCCAGAGCTCCGAGTTCGGTAGACGGCGCTCGAAGAACCTCGTGTCACCTTCGTCGAGCCGTCGCCGGCCCTCGTCTACGAACTCCAGCACGTTCTCCCGAGTCTTCGGCCCGAGGACGTCGCGGTGCTCGAACTCGCTCCACGTCCGGACGCCGTCGCTCCAGAGCCGACGCTCCGTCTTCGGGCCGACTCCGTCCGCGCCGAGGAACGTGTTCTCCAGACGCATCGCTTCGGGAGAACCGGGTTCGAGTACGTGGTTAAACGTGGTGGTGTGGGTTCCGGAATTCGGTATAGCGGGGAGTGGTTTAACCGACCGAGCTTCTCCGGTACTTCGTGGGCTCGACGGTTTCGCTCCGCGAGATGGCGGGATCCGGAGGGAGCCGATGTCGGCTCGCGGTCACATCAAAAGAGGTTTCATCTGCACACCGGCTTCATCGTTCCATCTGAGACGAGGCGAACCCGTCCGCGGTCGCCGCGTCTCCAGGGGGAGGTCTCGAATTGAATCTGAAGGACGGCGTTGGTGCGGTGTTCAAGACACGTGAGGAGTTCGACCTGACCTCCGGAGGTATCGGAGGTCCGCTGTTCTACCTCGCTCTACCGATAGTCGTCACCAACCTGCTGCAGACGGCGTACAACCTCGTAGACACGTTCTGGCTCGGCAGGTACAGCGACTCGGCGCTCGCGGCGATAAGCTTCGCATTCCCCCTGGTGTTCCTATTGATCTCGCTAGGCATGGGTCTCGCGGTGGCGGGCAGCGTCCTCGTCGCCCAACACACCGGCGCCAACGAGCCCGAGGAGGCGGAGTACGCCGCGTCCCAGGTCACGTTCTTCTCGATGGTGAGCTCCCTAGTCCTCGGAGTCGCCGCCTACTTCGTCGTCGGCGACTTCCTCGCGCTCACCGGCGCCTCCAGCGATGTCGTCCGGCTGGCGACGGAGTACATGCAGGTAATCTCCCTCGGACTCGTCTTCATGTTCGTGTTCTTCACCTTCATATTCCTGATGCGTGGCTACGGAGACACCATCACGCCGATGCTGGTGATGTTGGGCTCAGTCGTTCTCAACATCCTCCTGGATCCCTTCTTGATATTCGGATGGGGACCCTTTCCACGTCTCGGGATCCAGGGAGCCGCGATAGCGACGGTGTTCTCCCGAGGTCTCGCGATGTTCGTCGGCCTGTTCGTGATGCTGTACACGTCGTACGGCGTCAGAGTCAGGCTCCGGCAGATGACGCCTGACGCCTCGTACTTCAGAAGGATACTCCGCGTCGGCGGTCCGGCGTCGGTGGAGATGACGGGTCGCGCACTCTCGATAAACGCCCTGCTGTTCGTCGTTGGAATGTTCGCCGACCCCGTCGCAGCGGCGTTCGGCATCGGCACCCGGGTGTTCTCCGTGGTCTTCCTGCCCGCCGCCGCGGTGGCGCAGGCCGTGGAGACCATGACAGGTCAGAACGTCGGCGCAGGTGAGCCCGACCGTGTCGCGGCAACCAACCATCTCGCGGCGCGCACCATGTTCGTCTTGCTCGCGGTCCTCGGCGGCTTCACCTGGCTGTTCGCTCCACAGGTAGTCGCGGTCTTCACCGACAGCCAGGCCATCGTCGACGAAGGCGCGACCTTCCTCCGTTACGTCGCCCCTTCGTTCGGCTTCCTCGGGGTGATGCGCGCCTACGTCGGCGGCATCCGCGGCACCGGCAAGACGCTCACCGCAGCCGGCATAACCGTGCTCGTCGTCGGAGTCACTCGTCTCGTCGTCGCCTACTCCGGCGCCGTCACCCTCGGTTCCCACGGGATCTGGGTCGCGTTTGCGGTCACCAACGTCGTCGGAGCCACCGTCGCTTTCGCTTGGTTCCGCAGGGGAAGCTGGCGGGAGATGGACCTCACCGGATCTTCGTCGGACGTTCAGGACTAAACGACGCTTACCTCCGACATCGGGCTCTCGGGTGGTTCAGGGCGGTTCTCCAGGTCAGATCAGGGGGCGTAGGGGCTGCCCGATTTTTTTATAGCGATATAGAGTGTATGTGGCGTAGTTCGGGAGTCTCGTACACCGGCTTCCGGTCAAGAACAACCCTAATGGCGTCCAGAATCCAAGGTCGTACGTGGTCAGAGAGCTCGCCGAGACCTACGCCTCGCTTGAGGAGGACGACTTCCGCGTCCTCAACGCGATAGAGCGAGGGATGAGCCAGAACGAGTGGGTCCCCCGTCACGAGGTACCTCGTCTCTCCCGCATGCCGGAGGAGGAGACGGAGTACAGGCTAGACCGTCTGGACGGCGAGCTTCTGGAGCGCAGGACCGGCCGCGTCGAGGGGTTCCGGCTCGTCGCGTTGGCGTACGACGCCCTCGCTCTGAAAGCTCTGGCGGAACGCGGCTCCGTCGCGGCTCTCGGCAGCAAGATAGAGGTGGGGAAGGAGAGCGACGTCTACGAGTGCCGGGGCGAAGAGGGCCGTGAACTCGTGGCGAAGATACACCGCGAGGGATACACGAGCTTCCGCGAGGTCGACCGGCAGAGGGAGTACACCGCAGACAAGGAACACCTCAGCTGGTTCTACACCGCGCGAAAGGCGGCGGAGAAAGAGCACGAGGTGCTTCTGGAAGTGGAGGACGAGGTCTTCGTTCCCGAACCCGTCGACCACAACAGACACGTGCTCGTGCTCGAGAAGTTCGCGGGTGTCGAGCACGACCGAGCAGACGTCGACCGACCCGGCCTTTTGTACGAATCTATCCTGTCGGAGATATCCACGCTCTGGAGCCGGGGATACGTCCACGCCGACATGAGCCAGTACAACGTCATGGTCTCCGACGACGAACTCCGGATAATAGACTGGCCTCAGGCGGTCGAGACCGATCATCCGCACGCGGTCGATCTCCTCGAACGCGACGTCCGGAACCTCCGCTCGTACTTCACACGCGTCTACCCCGACGGTGAGTACCGGGACGTCGAGGACGTGGTGGCCGACCTCACTAGCTGAAGAACCTCGCCTCCGTGGACGCGCTCTATCGTAGGTCGTCCTGTACACGTCCTAGCGGGGTCCTCGTGTGACAGCCTCGAAGATGTCGTGAGGGGGAGCGTCCGTGACCGGGTGCGTCGACCGGGGAGGTAGCGGGAATCACTCGGGAGATATCGGGGGTTCGGGAGGTGTCCGCGCTCAGGTCACCGGTACCAGCTCTTCGCTCTGTCTACGGGTGCGTTGACGAGCAGCTGTACGGCCATGGCGCCGAACGCGACGGCGACGGCGGCCAGGACTGTCCCCCAGATAGCGACGGCGACGCCCGCTCCAATAGCGAGTATCGAACCCATGACTCCGCCGAGCACGAACGCCGCCATCACGGTGAGGTACAGCTCGAAGTTCAGGAGGGCAGTCTCCCTGACGTCCTCGCGCCTGGTGCCACGTGGTGCGTCAGACATACGTCTGACTAATTTTCCACTACCATATATCTCTTTGGCCGTGGGTATCGATTCTGAAAACCGGCCTCCACCCTCTCGTTTGACCGACGGAACCCGCATCCTTCAAGCTCGTACACTTACGATATATCGGGTGCTATCTAACATTAGTCTGTTTCCTTAGGTGTCTAAGTACCGTCTACACACGAGAACTAACATTAGAAGTAGCTTTCTGCCGGACGAACGGCGTTCTTGGCCGGATATCGGCTCCACGGATAGGTTCGGACGTAGAGAGACCGAACTCGGACATCGTCGACCTTATCCACCTCTCGTGAGACAGTATCTGTTCTCGTCTGCGTCCTAAGTTAGGGCTGTCGAGAGACACGACCAATGTTTCACCTGGCCCGTCCTATGTCTATCTGGAAGACGAGTAGTTCGATAACTCTGTTCCTCGGGCAGATGGACTGAAACCTGTTTCGAACCCCGTGGGGGTAGGCACGGGGTGTATTGTTCTGGCCAGGGCTCTCGGGTCGTTCGAGCTCCGGGTCGTAGTCGAACTCTGCTTCGATGGACCGTATCCAGTTGATGCCCTCGTTGAATCCTGTGTGCCTGTTCAAGGTCGACGCCGTCGTGCGCTCGCTATTTCAGATTCGACCTCGTGGCTCCTGCAATACGTGGATGGCGTTTCGGCTCCGAACTCCTTTTTTGGCTCTCGTACCCGGTCCAGAGCCACCGCTTAAACCCCATGCCGCTATAACCAATATCGGCCCAGTAGTTCCGAATTTGGAAGAACTGTGCAGCGTGAGAGGCTCTAACTTGGCTACCGACCTCCTCGAGAACCGAGCCAGCCCGAGCTCGACCACCTCGAAAACAGATCTGACGGCTACTTCGACGGCGTGAGAACGGATTTCAGGGGTTCAGGAGAGTGATGCCTCTATCTCTGGCGGAGACAGTCCCCGTCGTACGGCGTCGACCTAACGTATCAGCGCAAGATGCTTCCTAGCGAGATTCAAGAACCGTTTCGCCGTCACCCGTGGCTTATACCGATGCTCCGTATCCAGGCTGAGCTGTACGATGAGGTCGACGAGCAGCCACATGTTGTAGAGTAGGACGGCGAACCCGAAGTAGAATACGCGGACGGTGTGGTCTTTCGACGTAGTCCATGCTAGGAAGTCTTTGATGGTCTTGTAGCTGTTCTCGATACCCCATCTGCGGCTGTATCGGTCGATCAATCCCTTGGTTTCGCGTCGGTCGAGGCTGATTTCGTCGTCGACGTCTTCATTCGTGATGAACGCCACCGTCTTCTCAGGATCAGCCGAAGACGGACCAACACAAGGTTCGTCGTCTTCCTCGTGTTCGACGCCTCACCCTTCACCTTACCGTGTATGGCGTAGTCCTGCCGAACCTCAACGTCCTGGGTCATTCGTTCGATGTGGCGTTTGACGCGGCTGTTCTTCGGACTCGGGATGATGTAGCGGAGGCCTGCGGCTTCTAGGGCGTCGATGGCGTCGGCGCTGCAGAACTCCGCATCCGCGTACACCTTCGAGATATTCACGTGCTCCTTTGCTTGCCAGATGAGGTCGCGGACGACCTCTCCGATGGTGTACCCACGTTCCACGGGCTTCATGGCGAGGGTGAATTTGACGTTTTCTCCTACGATGGTGAGGGTGGCGAACTTGTAGCACCAGTCGTATTCCTTGGTGTCGGGTGCGCCCTGCACCATTTCGACTTCGTCGCGGTCGCCGTAGTAGGCGACGTAGGTCATGTCGATGGCGGCTTCTGCCGGTCGGTCGAACTCCAGGTTCTTCTTCGCCTCATGCACCATCCTGCCGATGCTCTCCTCGATCATCCCCTGGATTTCGTCTTGGGTGAGGCGTTTGATGTTCCGTAGATGCGTATCCGCATCCGGCGCATCCTCACGCTCCGTGTCTTGGCTGTAGAGGTTGCTTCCGCTTTCTGCCGCGCTTCCTGCGAGTCCGAGATGGCTCTGGAGCTCGAGGAAACACTCGGTGTCGTAGTGTGCGTTCTCCCTTCGTTGGAAGTCCCACGCGGGGAAGACGAGGCGCTGCATCTCCTCGGTGACTTCTTCCGTCTTTTCGGCGATGAATCGGTCTTTGGTGCGTTGTGAGGATTCGGTCTTGTCTTCGGCTGAGATGGCGTCTAGGCCGATGCTGCAGCCCTGTTGGTGGGCTAAGGTGCGTATGCGTTCGGCGTTGAACTCGAGGTCTTCTTTTAGGTTGTCGTCGAAGCGATCTCTCCAGGCACGGCCGAACGTCGTCCGCGCCGGCACCTCCTCAAAACCAAGAGACTCCGCTGTTTCCTCTTCCTCGGTGAGCCGGCGGTGGAGCTCGCTGTAGCTGAGGTCCTTGAGCTCCTTGAGGAACAACGCCCGCACCATCGGCTCTAACGGGGTCGAGGCGTGCCAGTCGGTATACTGGTCGT
>CAZXNG010000072.1:0-6287 GCA_964642065.1 uncultured Halobacteriales archaeon | reverse complement strand
CCGCGCCGGACGGTAGTGGTCGGGGACGGTGCCCCAGTGGCCGCCGTAATCGGCGTCGACGAGGGGTTTCTCGTCGTGTTCGTCCTCCGATTCGAAGAACGCCTGGTAGACCACCGGCCAGAAGTAGGCTATGTTCAATACTCCGGAGACGCCGAGCGCGAACGCAAACACCGCGGCGTCGGCGTCGAAGCTACCCATCAGCAGGTACCACTTGCTGACGAACCCGGACAGCAGCGGGATGCCCGCCATCCCGAGCGAGGCGACGGCGAACGCCGCCATCGTCAGCGGCATACGTCGACCGATGCCCGCCATCTCGCTGATGTCGTCGGTGTGGGTCTCGACGTGGACCGCGCCGGCGCAGAAGAACAGCGTGAGCTTCATGAAGGCGTGCGCGGGGACGTGCAGGAGTCCGCCGACTAGCGCCGCAGGAGCGAGGAGACCCAGCCCCATGACGATGTACGACAGCTGGGCGATGGTGGAGTAAGCGAGCCGTCTCTTGAGGTTGTCCTTCTGTAGAGCGATGACGCTGGCGGCGATGAAGGTGAAGGCGGCGAACGAAGCGAGCACGACGCCGACGCCGAGCGCTCCGACGAGTTCGGGTCCATAGATGTCGACGACCACGCGTGCGACGCCGAACGCCCCGCTCTTGACGACGGCGACGGCGTGAAGGAGGCCGCTGACCGGGGTGGGCGCGACCATGGCGTCGGGGAGCCAGCTGTGTACGGGCATGACGGCGGCCTTCACCGAGAACCCTCCCGCAAGGAGGGCGAACGCCAGCCGCGCCAGCGTGGGGTCGGCGGTGGAGAGCGCTGCGATGCCTCCGTCGGCGAAGGACAGTGTGCCGGTGAGGTGGAAGACGAGGACGCTGCCGGCGAGCACTGCGACGCCTCCTCCGAAGGTGTAGGCGAGGTACTTCCTGCCGGCGGCGCGCGCCTCACCGGTCTCGTCGTGTGCGACGAGCGGGTAGGTGGCGACGGTCAAGAGCTCGTAGAAGACGAACAGCACCAGCAGGTTGGAGGCGAACGCGACGCCCATGGTGGCGCTGAGAGAGGCGGCGAACGCTGCGTAGTACCGGGTCTGGGCGTGCTCGTCGAGGCCGCGCATGTACCCGATGCTGTACAGGCTGGTGAGTATCCAGAGCAGGCTGGCGAGCACTGCGAAGAGAAGGCCGAGCGCGTCCGCCTCGAGGGCGAGGTCTGCGCCAGGCGCGAGCGAGCCGAGGTCGGTTACGTAGACGTCTCCGTCAAGCACCGCGGGAGCCATGCTGGCGACGACGGCGAACTTCGCTGCCGCCGCCGTCAGGGTAACGGCTTCTCGGAGGTTCGGCCTGCGGTGAGCCGCCAGTATCCCGAACACCGCGACTGCGGACACGAGGACGGCGGCGAGCGGCCGGAGGGACTCTATCTCGGTCACCCCACCACCTCCGGTATCCTGAGCAGTGGTTCGAAGTAGGCGGCGGCGAGACCGAGTGCGACGGCGGCGACGGCGGCGACGGAGACCACCGCGAGCATGCCGACCGTGACCCTGCGTTCACCTCCGTCCGCTGCGGCGCGGTCTCCGAAGTAGAGATGGTCGACCACCCGGAGGCTGTACGCCAGCGTCAATAGGGTGCTGACGAGCACCACCGCGGCTACGACGTCCTGGCCGGCCTCGATAGCTCCGACGGCGACGTACCACTTGCCGACGAAGACGACGGACGGCGGCACTCCGACGAGGACGAACAGCAACGTCGCGACCGAGGCAGACGCGACCCGGGAGTCACCTGCCACGCCGGAGAGCGCGTCGACGCGGGGCGAGGCAGCGGTGTACGCGAGCGCTCCGGCGCCGAGGAACAGCCCTGCTTTCACGACGGCGTGGCCTACGAGGTGGACGACGCCTCCGTACACCGCCGTCGGCGTCGCTACGGCGAACGCGGCGACGACGATGCCGAACTGCGATACGGAGGAGTACGCCAGCATCCGCCTGACGTCGGTCTGCAGGACGGCGAGGGCGCTGCCGGCTACGACGCTGAACGCCGCGAAGTAAAGGAGGAAAGACGACGCGACGGGTGCGGTGGAGAGGAACTCCGGCGTGTATACGGTGAGGACCACGCGGCCGAGCGCGTACGCGGCGACGGTGGATACGAGCGCGGCGACGTAGCCGGCGACGCCGTAGGGTGCGGCGGCGTAGGCGTCGGGTTGCCAGGTATGGAGAGGGTAGAGAGCGGTCTTGACCGCGAGGCCGGCTACGACGAAGGCGAACGACGCGAGAACCAGGGTGTCGGTGTAGCCGACCTCTGCGAGCCGGAGCGAGAGGTCGTGCATGTTCAGAGTGCCGGTGGCTACGAAGGCGTAGCCGACGCCGACGAGGTAGAGAGAGGCTCCCACGGTGCCGATGATAAGGTACTGGAACGCCGCGTAAGCGCTCCGTCCTCCGCCGTCGCTGGCGACCAGAGCGTACGCCGTGAGCCCGGTTATCTCGAGGAAGACGTACATGTTGAAGACGTCGGCGGTGACGGATACACCCATCAGGCCGCCGGTCAGGAGGAGGTACGCGCTGTAGAAAGCGTTGCCTCGTGGGCCGGCGGAGCGTGTGTAGGCGAGCACGCCGAACGCCACGGCTGCGACGAGGACGGCGACTGGTGCGGAGAGTCCGTCGAGAGCGAGCTCGATGCCGTACGAGCTGTCGACTCCTCCGAGCTCGTGGGTGTACCGGCCGGCTCCGACGAACAGCGAAGCGGCGTAGACCGCGAGCGCGAGCTCCACCGTCGTGGCGGCGGCTGCGACGTACCAGCCGGCGTCTTCGAACCTGAGCGACGCTACGAACGGTGCGACGGCTGCGGCTATCGGGACGACGACCAGCAGGGGGAGGACGGCGTCAGTCATCCGACATCACCTCGCGCAGCCCGTCCTCGTCGAGGGTGCCGTACTCGTCGTATATCCTAATGAGCAGCGCGAGCGCGAGCGCGGTGAGGGAGACGCCGACGACTATCGCCGTCAGAATCAGCACGTGAGGCAGGGGGTTGACGTAGACGTCTGCCTCGTCGCCGACGACGGCGGGCGACCCGCCTTCGACGTACGCGGCGGCGACGAAGAACAGGAACGCGGATATCTGGAAGACGTTCAGTCCGATGACCTTCTTCACGAGGTTGTCGCTGTCGACGACCATGTAGAGGCCGACTGAGAACAGCAGGGCAAACGTGACGTAGTAGAACCGCTCCGCGAAGACCTCAATCACTCTTCCTCCCCCCTCGGCCCCACGCTCGCCAGGAAGAACAGACCGGTGACGACCCCCGTGACTATCGCGCCGATGGAGAGCTCGACGAGCTCGACGCTCCACTTGACTGCGACAGGCAGCACCGGAAGCTCGAGCGCGTCCCCTCCGAGCGCCATTGTGGAGAGCAGGACTCCGGCGAAGACGAGGACTCCTCCGGCGACGAGCGCGACGAGAGCGCGTCCGTCTATCCACTCCCGTGTGGGTCGGATGCCGAATGCGAACGCCATCATCACGAAGACCGACGCCGCTATGACGCCACCCTGGAAACCTCCGCCGGGCGAGTCCGCTCCGTGGAGAACGACGTAGACGCCGTAGGTCAACGCGAACGGTGCGACGGCTCTCGCTGTGGTGGTGACGACGGTGCTCTCGCTGTACGGCGTCGGCATCAGTCCACCACCTCCCGGGAGAGCACGACGAACGCTCCGACGAGCGCGGAGAAGACGACGACGGCTTCGCCGAAGGTGTCGAAGCCCCGGTAGTAGACGAGGATGGCGGAGACGACGTTCTCGACGCCGGTCTCGCCGTAGGCGTTGGCGACGTAGTAGCCGTACGGAGTCGGCTCACCGTCGACGGTGTCCTGTACCGTGGCGGAGTCCGGGGAGCCGACCTCGGGCAGCGCGGGAACGGTGGACAGCAGCGCGACGACGAGGACGAGCGACACCGCCAGCGCGACGGGGCTGGGCCGCAGGCGCTCGGTGCGCTCGGGACGCGTGGTCTTCGCCACGGTCAGCAGCAGGAGCACGCTCATCACGCCGGCTCCCACCGCGGCCTCCGTGAGGGCGACGTCGGGCGCGCTCAGCAAGAGCCAGACGACGGAGAGCGCTAGGCTGAATACGGCGAACACCACGACGCTCGCGACGACATCTCGGAGGAGGGCGGCGGCGACTGCGGACGCCAGCACCAAGACCAGTAATGCGAGCTCGAGGGCTAGAGTCAACTCGGGCCACCTCCACCGAGTATCTCGGCGTCGTCGCCCTCGGGTTCGACCCCCGAACGGTAGGCGGCGCGGGTTATCGCGTGTGCCGCCGTCGGCGCGGTTACGTAGACGAACGCAAGCAGGAGGAGGGTCTTGAGGGACGCGGAGCTCACGCCGAATGTCGTGGCGACGGCTGCCAGCGCGAAGCCCGCGCCGAGAGTGTCGGCCTTGCTGGACGCGTGCGCCCGGGTGTAGACGTCGGGTAGCCGTAGCAGGCCCACGGCTCCGACCAGGGTGAAGAACACCCCGGCTGCGGCGAACAGTGCGACGGCGACGTCGTGTATCACAGCACCTCACCTCCCTCTATCGTGAACTTCGCGACGGCGATGCTGAGCACGAAGTTAAGCAGCGCGTACACCATCGCGATGTCGAGGTAGCTCGGTCGGTCGAGCGCCGCCGCCACCAAAGCTATCACGACCACGGTGCTGGTGCCGACGACGTTGACGGCGACGATACGGTCCTGCATCGTGGGCCCCCTGACGGCGCGGTACATGGCGACGACCGCTAGTCCGGCTATGGCGGCGGCTGCGCCCAGCAGCACCTCGCTACTCATCGTCACCTCCCTCGCCCCTCTGTCGGGGGGTCGGTACGTCCATCGACCTGCGGCCGTAGAACACGAACCTCACGGCTCTCTCGAGGTATCCGTCGAGCAGCCCCTCCTTCGTCGACGCGGTGAGGGCGTGGACGTGCAGGTGTCTTCCGTCGGACTCCACGGTCAGGGTGCCCGGAGTCAGGGTTATGCTGTTCGCCAGAGTGGTCAGCGGGACGCCTCCCCAGACGTATGCTTCGAACCTGACGACCTCCGGCTGTATCGGTAGCTTCGGATGCAGTACGACGTAGGCTATCTGGACGTTCGCCTTGAATATCTGCCAGAGCAGGTAGGGCACGTATATCGACGACCGGAGGGCGAGGACCGGCAGCCTCTCTATCCGGGGGGTGCTCTGGAGGCAGACCTTGTACAGCACCGACGAGACGAGGGCTGCGGTGACGGCTCCGGTGACGAGGTCGAAGAGTTCGAGGCTGCCGATGGAGAGGTAGAAGGCAAGGGAGGCGGCGAACAGCACCGCGAACCGGTTGACGCCGCCCCTCGTCAGCAGAGGCGTCCTCCTCACCCGGCGTTCGATGGGGGCGACGTCGACCTTGAGGCCTCGGGCACGGACCTCGCGGGCGAGGGACTCGGAGACTATGGCGGCGGTGCCCATCTTGTACTCGGGGTCGAGCACCACGCCTTCCAGGTCGTTCTCCTCGCAGTAGAAGGCGAGCGCTTCGGCGTAGTCCTCGGGGCTGACGAAGTAGCTGCCGGTGTCGTACACCTCGACGTCCCGGTCCTCGTCACCCGTCACCTCCTCCAGCCAGACCTCCGCCATGTCCGCGACGTGCCGTCCCTCGTCCTCGTCCGACTCCTCCGACAGAAGGACGACGAACCGTGGGTCCTCGTACGTGTCCACGGCGTACTCCATCGTCCTCTTCGCGTAGTTAGTACGCGCGACGGGGACGACGACCGACTCCGGTCTCTCGTCCCCTTCTTCCCTGGAGTCGGCCATGTCGAGTACCCGAACGGTGTATCACGGCCTGCAAAACTATTTCGTTAGAGGTCACAGTACGGAGGGCGCAGTAACCGTCAATACTCGCCGGAGGCAGCCTTCACGAGTCCGTGCAGCGTCCGGTTCACCGGTGTGTGGACGTCCATCCTCTCACCTCTCCCGACGACGTACCCGTTTATGGCGTCGACCTCCGTCCTCCGGCCTCCCTCTACGTCCCGCAGGGTGCTCGACCTGTTGTCCGCCGTCGCGCGGGCGACACGAACGGCTTCGTCGGCGAGCGCATCCGGCTCGACGTCGACCCCCTCCGCCCTTGCGACCTCGCCCGCCTCTCGGGCGGCGACACGGACGACTTCCTCCGCTGATTCGACGGCCTCGCCGTTCGTCAGCCGAGTCAACGCGGTCACGGGGTTGATGCCGGCGTTGACGGCGAGCTTGGTCCAGAGCTCCCGGGGCATCTCCTCCGAGGCGCGGGCGTCTAGGCCCTCGTCCAGCGCGTCCGCGACCTCCGTCGC
>CAZXNG010000071.1:0-6336 GCA_964642065.1 uncultured Halobacteriales archaeon | reverse complement strand
GATGACCGTGTGGCCGACCGACCGCGTCTACAACGTCTTCTTCGACGCCGTCGACTACCAAGAGCGGGTCGTCGTCATAATGCTCGACGAGATAGACAAGCTCGTCGAGAAGAGCGGCGACGACACCCTGTACAACCTGTCCCGCGTCAACAGCGACTTGGACAACGCGCGCGTCAGCATCATCGGGATATCCAACGACGTCCAGTTCACCGACATGCTCGACCCTCGCGTCAAGAGCTCGCTCGGCGAGGAAGAGATAGTCTTCCCGCCGTACGACGCCAACCAGCTGCGGGACATCCTCGAGCAGCGTGCCGAACTGGCGTTCCAGAGCGACGTCCTTGACGACGAGGTCATCCCGCTTTGCGCTGCATTCGCAGCAAAGGAGCACGGTGACGCCCGACGCGCTCTCGACCTGCTGCGTACCGCGGGAGAGGTGGCGGAGCGCAGCAAGCTCGAACGCGTCACCGAGGACCACGTCAGGGAGGCGCAGGAACGCATCGAGCTGAACCGCGTCGTCGAGGTCGTCCGGACGCTGCCTACGCAGAGCAAGACCGTCTTGTACAGCATCATCGAGTTCGCGGAGGAGCAGAGCGACAAGATGACGACGGGAGAGGTGTACAACACCTACAAACGCGTCTGCCAGAACACGGGGATGGACGCGTTGACGCAGCGCCGCGTCACCGACCTCATCGACGAGCTCGACATGCTCGGCATCGTCAACAGCGTCGTCATCAGCAAGGGCCGCTACGGCCGCACCCGGGAGATAAGCCTCAGCGTACCGCACGAGGAGACCAAGGACGTCATCCTCGAGGAGAGCCGGCTCGACGACGTCGACGTCGACACCGTCGCGCAGTCGAAGCTCAACGGACAGGACCGCTGAGAAGCCCCGTAGGCTCCCGTACCCGGTAGGCTTCTGTAGTTACCGATCACTCCGACCGTCTTTCACGTATGGACGAGGTTCGCCTGTGTATCGCGAAGGAATCTTAACCAAGGATTGAAGGGATGCCCGCTCGAATATTGGTTAAGATGGCACGTAACCTGTCTGACCGCAACGAGCGCTCGTCGGACACGATCGAATCGCCGGAGCCGCCGAACCCTCCGGGGAGCCTTCCGCAGTACGTAGTCGACGGTGTAAGGCGACAGGACTCGGAGACGCTCGAAGACCTCACGGACTGGCTCGCCGACGTCGTCGAACACCGGCGGGCGCGAGAGGTCGTGGCCGAGGACGTCGTAGGAGAGGGCGAGGACCTGGTGGACGCGGTACCGGAGGAGAAGGTCGACGCGGACGTCGGAGACGGTGGAGGCCGCGGCACCGTGGTGCTGAAGGAGATACCGTGTGGCAAGGAGGGCTGCGGCGGCTGCCCGCACGGCCCCTACGCGTACCGCGCCTACTGGAGGGACGGCGCGACCAGGACCGAGTACCTGGGTCGGGCCGACGAGGTTCTAGAGAGGTAGGTAGCAAGGGGCATGAAGGCCATATACCCGCTCAGAACGGGAACAGCAGCCGTATCGAGCCGACCTTCGGTATCCGGTACATCGCCTTGCCCTTCACCCACTCGGGCGCCACGACCCCGCTCAGTCCCTGGACCTGATCGTACTTCTCGTTAGCGTCTCCTTTGGTGAGGAACCCGGTCCTCGCGGCGGTGTGCATGTTGCCTTGGCCGTCCTCCCACCTCTCGCCTTCCTCGACGTACGCCATCGCCCGGTGTATAATCGGCGTACGCTGGTCGCTGCCGTCGGGTCTGAACACGATGGGTTCGCCGTGGTCGCCGAAGGACTCGTAGCCGTGTTCCTCCCCTACCTGCTTGGTGACGACGCCGTGGTGGGTGGGGACGTCCTGTGGTACGAAGTTGTCGGTCTCGACCACGAAGACGAGGTCGCCCTTGTGCATGTTCGGCTCCATGCTGCCGCTCTCGATGGCTACGAGGGGCGGCCATAGTCCGCTGACGCCGAACAGCACCAGTCCGACACCGACGACTATCATGACGGATACCAGGACGTCGAACAGGAACAGCGCGGTCGGATCCTGTTTCAGGTCCCGGTACTCCTCTCTCAGGCTCTTGTACTCGTCTTCCTCCGACATGTCAGAAGCTTCCCTCCGGAGATTCGGCGGCCGTATCCGAAAGCAGTTCTCTCGATGCCATCTGGTCTGTATGGTATAGAGCGGTTGTCGTATATCAACTCTGCGGCACGGTTCGACGCGACCCCGCAAGTTATTTCAGCCGCCGTGGCGAACCCTCGGGCGATGTCCTCGGGTCAGGGTAGACGTCGACAGATAGTCGAGATGCTGGCGGACGAAGGCGTCAACGCGACGCCGGACGCCGTCGCAGCGCTCGAGGCGCAGGACGACGTCACCGCCGCCGTCTCCCGAGCCGTGGCCACGAGCGACGACAGGCTCGTCCTCACCGCCGAAGACGTACACGACCTCGATGTCGAAGGTGACGACGGCTCCGCTGGATTCGAACCGGGGGCGCGGGAGGGAGCCGGTGCGGGTGACGGGGACGCTGCAGCCGCGGTCGTGGAGACCGCGGAGTCGAAGCCCGCGGCGGAGGCCTCGGCCTCCAGGCAGGTGGACGAGGACCGGACACGGTCGACGTCCGGCGGAGCGACTGCCGACGATGGGGTCGACGACAGAGTCCCTTCACCTCAGTCCTTCGACGACCGCTCGTTCGAGGTCTCCGGCGACATCACCGGCGAGAGCACATGCACCGGCGAACTCGAGGACTTCGTCCGGTACTTCCGCGACAGGTACCAGAGGCTGGAGGAGATCCTCCGTGGCCGCGTCAACCCACGTCGCATCGACTCGTTGCAGGGCGGCCGCAGCACCGCCGTCGTCGGCATGGTGAAGGACGTCCGCGCCACCCGCAGCGACAACCGGCTGGTGGAGCTCGAGGATCCATCGGGCTCCGTCAACGTAGTCCTGAGCGACGAGGACGTTGAGAAAGCCGACCGGCTCGTCGTCGACGAGGTCGTCGCTGTCGAGGGACGCGTCAGCGGCGACGGCGAGGTGGTCTACGTCGACGACGTCTACTTCCCCGACGTCCCCCGGGGGCGCGAACCCGAGACCGCGGACCGCGAGGTAGAAGCCGTGCTCGTCAGCGACGTCCACGTCGGCAGCGACACCTTCCGCGAGGACCTCTGGCACGAGTTCACCGACTGGCTCGGCCGGCAGGAGGACGTCGACTACCTCCTGGTCGGCGGCGACCTCGTCGAGGGCGTCGGAATTTACCCGGGTCAGGAGGACGAGCTTGACGTCGTCGACCTCCAGCGGCAGTACGAGCTCTGCGGGGAGCTGTTCCGCGAGGTACCCGGCGACGTCGAGGTGGTGGCGATATCCGGCAACCACGACAGCGTTCGGCTGGCGGAGCCGCAGCCGGCGCCCGCGGAGGTGTTCCGCGAGCCGTTCCCGTCTAACGTGTCGTTCGTCGGCAACCCCTCGACCGTGACGCTGGAGGGCGTCGACGTCCTGATGTACCACGGGGTATCGCTGAACCCGTTCGCCGAACTTCTGCCGGACGTCGAGATAGAGAGTCCGGAGACCGCGATGGTGGAGATGCTCCGTAAACGACATCTCGCGCCGATGTACGGCCGCGTCAGGCTGGCGCCCGAGGAACGCGACCACCTCGTCATCGACGACGTCCCCGACGTCCTGCACACCGGCCACACCCATACGGTCGGCGCCGACCGGTACAAGGGAGTGAACGTCGTGAACACGGGTGCGTGGCAGAGCCAGACGTCCTACCAGAAGAAGATGAACATCCAGCCGGACATCGGCTACGCCGCCGTCCTGGACCTCGCGTCCCTGGACATGGAGTTCAAGCGTTTCGACGGCTGAGACGCGGCTGCCCACGGCTGCATAGCCGTATATCGCCGTCGAAGTCAACGGTGTTATACCCGCAGAACCCTAAACCACGTGTATGGGCTTCGGAAGCTACGACGAGAGCGAGCAACAGGACGCACAGAACGAGGAGGAGGACGACGGCGAGACTGTGGACATCTCCCGCGGTGAAGAGGGCGAGGTCCAGTACTCCTCCGACGCAGGCGCGGACGAGCTTCTCGACCAGCTACAGGACATCAAGGGACAGGAAGAGCAGGGATAGCGTCTCTCACGTCCGAAGGCTTCAGCTGACGTCGGGGGTCTCTCCCTCTCCCCGACGTCCCTCTAGCTCCACCTCGAACTCGAGTTCGGGGTCGCTGCCTTCGAACTGCACCTCTATCTCCACGGGTTCTCCGAACTCGAAGGGTATCCGCCAGCCGTCGCCCTCGACCTCCACCTCGTCGGAGTCCCGTATCTGCTCTCCGAGGGAGACGAGGAACTCTCCGGCGTCCTCGCTCGACACGTGGAACTCCTCCTCGAAGTATCCGTCCGTCACAGTACGTACCTCTGGTTCGTCGGACTCTGGCTCTGGTATCTCCGCCATACCCGTCGTAAGACGCCGAAGAGTATAAACTTACCCTGAACTAAGATATACGTATGGATCACATCGACCTCCTGTCGTCGAAGGCCAGGCTGTCGATACTCCGGCTGCTCAGCCGACGAGACATGTACGTCAGCGAGCTCACGGAGGAGGTGGGGATGGACGGGAAGGCGGCACGGCACCACCTCGACGTGCTCGAAGACGAAGGCGTCGTCGAGAGCTACGAGGACGGCAGACGCCGCTACTACTCCCTCGTCGCCGACGTCCGGCTGGAGGCGTCACCGTCCCCCGACCGGAGGTTCGTCGTCCAGGTCGACCGGGTTAGTGGAGAGACCGGAGCCGACCCCAGCTGACGCCTCGTCGACCGGTGTACGTCCGCACGAGAATTCGAACGTTTGCGTGTACGTTTCTGCGCGTACGTTTAATACACGCGCGTGCGTGGAGAGAACGATGCGACGACCAACCGTACGTCCCACGTACCCGGACGGAGGTGTGCGACGGTGTTAGAGGAGGGAGACGACGCGCCGGAGTTCACGCTGCAGAACCAGGCCGGCGAAGACGTATCTCCGGACTGGAGCGGTGTCTCCGTGGTCTACTTCTACCCGAAGGACGCGACCCCCGGGTGTACTACGGAGGCGGAGCAGTTCGAGGAGGAGCGCGACGTCTACGAGGACAGCGGTGTCGCGGTCTACGGCGTCAGCACCGACACCGTGGAAAGCCACGCGGAGTTCGCCGAAGACCACGGCCTCGGATTCGACCTCCTCGCCGACCCCGGGGGAGAGGTCGCGGAGGAGTTCGGCGTGCTGTCGGGCGACTACGCCGACCGCACGACCTTCGTCGTAGTAGACGGCGAGATAGCGCGGGTGTACGAGGACGTCGACCCCGACGGACACGCACGCGACGTCATGCTCGACCTCATGGAGACCGACGCGCTCGACTTCGACGTCGACCTCGGACTCGGCGACGACGTAGACGTCGACCTCGACCTGTAGTCTACTGCCAGCTCCACCGGCTCTGCATCTTCCGGACGGTGTAGTCGAGCCAGTAGCCTATGAAGCCTATCACCATCATCACCGCGGGTATCTTGGCGTAGTCGAACTGGAACCGTGCGTCGAGCACCGTGTAGCCGAGGCCGCTGTTGACGCCGAGAAGTTCGGCTGGCACGAGGAGTATCCACATCCAGCCTATCGAGAGCCTGAGGCCCGTCAGCATGTCGGGGACGACCCCTGGTAGCACTACCTTCTGGATGACCCGACGGGTGTCTCCGCCCAGGCTGAACGCCACCTGGAGCCAGTTCTGGTCGATGGTGTTGATGCCGTGGGCGGTGTTGTACATCAGCGGCCACACACCTCCCATGAACATGATGAATATCGGGGCTGCGTGGCCCCCGGACTCGAAGACGAGCAACGCGACCGGGAACCAGGCGACCGGCGACACCATCCTCAGGAACTGGAAGGTCACGCTGGAGAGCCTTTCGGCGACGTCGAAGTAGCCGAGGGCGACGCCGAGCGGCAGACCCACGGCGACCGACAGGACGAACGCGCCGGTGAACCTGATCATGCTCGCTCTCACGTGGTCGGCGTAGAACTCCTGGCTCGTGAGCAGCTGCTGGAGCGCTGCGAACGAGTTAGCGGGGGCGAAGTTCCCTAGGACGCCCGTGGAGAAGTTGGTTACCAGCCACCAGAGCGCGAGAGCTACGACTATCCCCGCGAACGGCAGCAGGTCGCGGGTGTCGGAGTTCGAGAGCCTGTCCCAGGCGTCAGAACTCGATCGTCTCTTCCCTTTCGTAGCCATCTTCCTCCTCCACGTCGAACACGCCGGGGCCGCCCGCGTCCTCTAGCGACGACCTCACGGGCTCGTACGCCACGAGGTCGTCGGCCGCCTCCTCCGGCGTCAGGTCGTCGAGGAACGCGGTGTC
>CAZXNG010000070.1:0-6362 GCA_964642065.1 uncultured Halobacteriales archaeon | reverse complement strand
GGCAAGCTCGTCTACATGGCGGTTCCGCGACTCCGCGGCGAGGAGCCGTTCGTGGAGCTCGACCCCGACGAGATAGACGACGAGGACCTCGACGAGGCAGCGACCGTGTCGAGCTACGGCGACCACGGCAGAAGGGTGGCGCCCGACGAGATGCTGGACGTTGACCTCGTGGTGTCGGGCTGCGTCGCGGTCACCCGTGACGGCGGACGGGTGGGGAAGGGCGAGGGTTTCAGCGACCTGGAGTGGGCGGTGCTGCGGGAGGTCGGCGCAGTCGACGGCGAGACGCCGACGGCGACCACCGTGCATCCGCTACAGGTGGTGGAGGACGACGTCTCTCTAGAGAGCCACGACGTGCCGATGGAGGTGGTGACCGCGGACGACGTCTTCCGTCCCGACGCGGCGAAGGACAAGCCTTCGGGGATCCGGAGCGAGATGCTGGAGGACGAGGAGCTGGACCAGATGCCGGTGTTGAAGCGGTTCTCCACGTAGGTTTGACTTCGTCGGGTCTTCGACCCAGCAGCCCGGGTTCTGTCGCCGTGACGCCGGTCAGATATTCCGTTCGTATAAGGTTACCGCAGAAGCTGTTATGTGGACGGAACTTGATTATCATATCTGGAAGTGTAAACCCACATGCCCTGGTTATCATTATCATACAAGATAACATCAGGGTCCCCGTCGTTCTTCAGAGACGTCGACTCATACGGACTACGGTCGCTGGCGCGCACCGCTGCCTTCTTAGCAGTCGCCGCAGGAGGCGCGGCAGCCGCTGTGGCCAGCCTCACGCACGCAAACCCCGTCACTGCGGCGGCCTCCCTCCCCGTCGTCGCCGCCTCCATGGTACCCGCGGCAGCCGTGGCACACTACCTGTCGCGAGATACCGGCGTGCCGCAGCTCCCAGGTGTGGCGGCCGGCGGCTTCCTCGTCCTCGCCGCCTACGCCATCACCGTCGCAGCCACCGCCAGCGTCGTCGGCAGCGAGCTAGACGCCGCCGGAGTCGTCTACGCCGCGACGGCGGAGGAAGCCGTCAAGCTCGCGGCAGTATCCGGAATCGTCTACGTCGCCAGCAGGATGGAGCCGCTCGAAGCCGCCGCGGTCGGGGCCTCCGTAGGACTGGGGTTCGCCGGCGTCGAGAACCTCGTCCACGTGCTGGAGTCCGGCGAACCCGGACTGATGGCGCTCGAACGGTCGGCGATAGCTCCGCTCCACGTGCTGACGACGGCGGCCGCTGGAGCGGCTCTCGTCGCCCTGCGACCGAACCCCGGAGGATACAGCGGGTTCTACCGATTCGCGGAACGTCTTGGACGAGCGGCTGCTCCGGTGGCGTGTGCTCTGGCCGCTCTCACCGTCGCGGGTCTCCTGCACTCCGTCTACAACCTCGGGGTCCTCGGCTTCGTACACCCGGGCCTCGGAGACGGAGCCGGCTACGTCGTCTTCGCAACGTCGTTCTACGTAGCGGCGTTCACGACGGTCGACGTACTGAGACACAGGGCTGCGTCAGACGGCTTCGTGGCGGAGGACGCCGTCACCGTAGAGGCAGCGGACGCGGGATAGCTCGCGAGAACGCAGCTTTCAGTCCGAGTCGTAGTCACCCCACGTCCACTCCTCGCAGAACATACGCCACCAGTAGTCCTCGACTGCGACGGCGATAGGGTTCGAGCGGTCGTCCATACAGGATGAGACGAACCCAGTGTTCTCCTCGATGTACCGCCGGACGGCCCGGCGTTCGTCGCCGTAGAGGTAGTAGACCGCGGTCGTCCGACCCCGCGACTTGTGCGCGCCGGTACCGGATCGGGTGACGTCGAAGCACCCCACCCATCTCCTGTCGTTGGTGCTGGGCTTCCGGGAAGGCCCTCGGACGTCGACGGACCGTCCTCGACGAGCGTCTGTACCACCGCGTTGTGCCGTGTCTTGGGGTCGGGGGCAGGGGATTCCTCTCTCACTGGTCTCGCCTCCTGGATGTCGTCCCCAGCGACCCTCACACTTGCCCGAACTTGTTCGGGTTTATCCCTCGGTCAGCCTAAAGCTTTCTGTCCGACGACTCACCCTGACGCCATCTCCTCCAGACGCTCCTCCTGCAGCGTCAGCGCAGGCTTGCTCTGGCTCCGCGGCTCGTCGCACTCCGCGCACCGCTCGTTGCCGTCGCCGGCCCTGTACCAGTCCGGCGGCACCGTGTAACACCCCGTGCAGACGTTCTCGTCCGGACGTATTCCGAGGTCGTCCAGATGCTCTCTCCTACCCATGGCCTCTACATCGAACCCGAGGTAGTTAAACCCGGCCGCTCCGAAGGCCGTATAACGTCTCCCTCACAACCAGACAGCATGCAGGACTCCATATGGTGGACGGGGGTGCTCGGCGGAACCGCGGCCTGGCTGACGCTGTTCAGCTACCCGGGTCTCGCCGAGGTAGCGGGACGAGACCTCTTCCTCCCCGTGCTTCTCGGCCTAGGACCCGTCGTCGCGTTCTCCATCTACATGGACCTGCGGGCGCTGAACCTCGACGACGTCGACTGGCAGCCTCGTACCGCGGTCTACGTCGCACCCGCGCTGCTGTTCCCTGCGGTCGTCGGACCTCTCTACCTGTTCTTCCGGCTGCTGTACGTGGAGATGCAGGACGACGAAGACGGCCGTAGTTCACGCGGGCGTTCGCGCGACACCGACGGCGACGAGGGCGACGGCTCCGGCGGCGGGAGCTAGACGAAGGAGTCCAGCCGGTCCATCGCCTCCTTCAGGCTCTCGAACCCCGTCGCGTACGACATCCGGAGGTGTCCTTCTCCGCTCTCGCCGAAGACGTTGCCGGGGACGACGGCGACGCCTTCCTCCTCCAGCAGAGCCTCGGCGAACTCGTCGTCGCTGTCCCACGGGCACTCGGGGAAGACGTAGAACGCGCCCTTCGCCGTGAAACAGTCTAGCCCGATCTCGTCGAGACGCGACAGCACGAAGTTCCTCCGGCGGTCGAACTCCCTCCGCATCTCCTCGACGTCGCCGCCGCAGCTGTCGAGAGCCTCGATGGCCATGTACTGCGCAGTCGTCGGCGCCGAAAGCATCGTGTACTGGTGGACGCGGTTCATCGCCGACACCACCTCCGCGGGTGCGGCGGCGTACCCCAGCCGCGCGCCCGTCATCGCGTACGCCTTCGAGAAGCCGTTGAACACGACGGTGCGCTCCCGCATACCCTCCAGCGACGCGATGGAGGTGTGTTCGCCGTCGTAGGTGAGGTCGGCGTACACCTCGTCCGACAGCACGAAGAGGTCGTGGTCGCGGGCGAACTCCGCCACCTCCTCGAGGTCGTCGTCCTTCATCACCGCACCCGTGGGGTTGTTGGGGTAGCACATCATCAGCGCGTCGGTGTCCTCCGCGCCGGCGTCCCGGAGGACGTCGTAGCTCAGGCGGAAGTCGTCCTCCATCGACGTCGGCACCGCGAGCGGCTCCGCGTCCGCGAACTCCACCGTCGGCCGGTAGCTGACGTAGGAGGGGTCCGGCACCGCGACCGTGTCGCCCGGGTTCACGAGCGCACGTACGGCGACGTCCAAGGCTTCGCTCACCCCCGTCGTCACTATGATCTCGTCTTCCGCGGCGTACTCGAGGTCGTAGCTTCGGAGCTTGTCCTCGACCCGCTCGCGTAGCTCCCGTCGGCCGCGGTTCGCGGTGTAGCTCGTCCTTCCCTGTTCGAGCGACGTGACGCCGGCTTCGCGCGCCGCCCACGGTGCGGCGAAGTCGGGTTCGCCGACGCCGAGCGATATTACGTCGTCGGCCTCCTCCGCGAGCTCGAAGAACTTCCTGATGCCACTCGGCGGCACCCGGCTGACGCGGTCCGACGGCTTCATGGCGAGACCGACAGCCTGTCGTCGTCGCTGCCGTCGCCGAACTCCACCCCTCGGTCCTTGAACGTCTCCATCACGAAGTGTGTCACCGTCTGCGTTATCTCGGGAATCACCGCTATCTTGTCGCTGACGAACCGTGACACCTCGTTCATCGACTCCGCCTGAACCACGAGACCGAAGTCGTAGTTGCCGCTGACGAGCGTCAGCCGTTGGACCTCTGGGTAGCCCTCGATGCGTTCGCTGACGTCAGTGTAGTCGGTCTCCCTGTCGAGCGAGACGTTGACCTCGACGTAGGCTTCGACGTGTTCGTCGGCGACCTCGCTCCAGTCGACGACCGCCTGGTAGCCGAGCAAGACGCCGTCGTCCTCCAGCCGTTCGATGGCGGCCTCGACCTCGTCCTCGTCTGCGTCCGTCATCCTCGCGAGGTCCCCGGTAGATATCCGCGCGTCCTTCGACAGCAGGTCGACGAGATCCCGCTCTAGCTTGTCCATGGGGCTGGTTCGGAGCGCTTGAGTAAAAAGGGTTGTAGTTTACGGTCTTCAGGCGTCGGCGTCCTGCAGCACGTTGCCGTGACGGTCTATCTCGCCCTTGACGACGCGGGTGGAGGAGATTGGGTCGCCGTCGTCCGCCATCACGTGCGGCACCTCCACTATCTCCAGCGGCTCGAACCCTCTCTCTTCGCGGAGGTCGTTTATCTTCTCCCCGCCTTCACGCGTCTCCGGCGACACCACGAGGACGTCGAAGCCCTCCTCCTCGCTGGCGATGCCGAACGGGTCGTCGAGCCTCCGTATCTCGACGTCGACTTCGTCCCCCGTGTCCCCGTCGATCTCCTCCAGCAGCCGGTCTATCTCCTCCCGAAGGTTCTCCCTGCGCTGCTCCCACGGCCGGACATCGCGGGGCTCCGGCCTGGTCTTCGGCGCCAGCTCGTCGCTGGTGAGACCCACCATCACCTCACCGCCGTTGCTGCGTCTGATGGCTTCCCTTAATAGCTCGCGGTGTCCGTCGTGTACGGGGTCGAAGGTGCCTCCTAGGGCGACCTTCATCTCTATCGCTGGTCTTCGTCGTCTTCGTCGCCGCTGTCGATGACTATCTTGTAGGGGCTCCAGTCGGTCTTGAGCTCCCGGCGGCGGCCGCCGTCGAGGTACCTGTCGAGGTTCAGCAGCTGGTTGAGGCGGTCCTCGACGCGTTCGCTGAACCGTTTCGCGAGGTCCGTCGGCGGCACCGCGGTGTAGACGTAGGGGTTGTTGCCGGCGCCCTCCGTCTGCTTCTTCCGGCGTTCGACGACGCCCTCGCGGTAGAGCTCCGACAGACACTCGCGGACCGTCGAGGGGTACAGACCTGTATCCTCGGCTATCTCCTCGCTGGTGGCTTCGCCGCGCTTCCGGAGGTAGAGGTAGACCTTCGCTCGTGTCTCGGTATCGAGGAAGCCGGCGAGAAGGTCGATTAGGCTGTTGTCGAGGCCCTCGACTCCTTTCTTCAGGGTGTCGTCGATGGCTTCGCGGGCTGGCTCCGTCGCCTCGTCGACGCGTTCCTCGACGTCCTCTCGCACTCCCTCGACCGTCTCCTTCGCCTGCTCCCTCGCTCGCTCGACCCCCTCGGGGGGTTCGACATCGGAGTCCTCGTTCCTGACTATCCTGACGCGTGGTCTGTCGGACTCTTCTTCGTCGCCGACGTCGACGTAGTCGTCCTCTATGTCCCGGTCGTCATCCGTCATCTCTTGAATCTATCCCTCTAGCGTTTATAGTTCTTTTTATGGCGACACGACCAGGATACGACGACCCAATACCACGGTGCCTCAGTCTATCTCTATCGCCTCGTCGACCGCGTCGAAGCCTCCGTTCCCGTAGGCCCGTCGCTGGCTCTCCACCGGAGACTCCTCGCGGAGAGGTTCCACGGCGCCGGACTCCACTGCCGCGAACTCAACCGCTTCGTTCCAGAGCTCGTCGAATCCCTCGACTCCACCCCCGGGCACCAGAAGCTCCGCGTCGCGTCCGTAGCGCGCAGCCCTCCACTTGTTCTCCACCAAGAACTCCCTGCGGACGTCGAACCCCCGGGGTTCGTCGGCGAGCGCCTCCACGAGACCCTCGACGAGGGCGACGAAAGCCTCCGTGCGTTCGACGTCGGTCTGCGCGTCGGGGGTGCGGACCTCGACGGTGCCGTACTCGCTGTGCGGTCTGACGTCCCACCAAAGCTCGCCGCGATCCCTGACGGCGCCGTCCTCCACCATCCGGCGTTCGACGCGCTCGAACTCGTCGTACGAACCCCACCTAGAAGGAACTCCGGTGTTCGGCAGGTTCTCGAACACGACGCTTCGGGCGCTGGCGAGTCCGGTGTCGCGGCGGCACCAGTACGGGGAGTTCGCCGACAGCGCCAGCAGTAGAGGTACGTAGAGCCGGAGGTCGTCGGCGACCCTCACGGCTACGTCCGCGTCGTCGACGCCGACGTGGACGTGCAATCCGGCGGTGACGTTCCGGTGCTGCGGGTACGCTATCCTCTGCAGCTGTTCGCGGTAGCGGGGTTTGTCGACGTGGAGGTCGGTGTG
>CAZXNG010000069.1:2141-6477 GCA_964642065.1 uncultured Halobacteriales archaeon | reverse complement strand
CCGTCCGGCGTACGAGGTGCTGTTCGAGGACTACGAACCCTACCTCGGCCTCGACGCAGCGGAGGAGACGCTGGAGACGCTGAAGCAGGAGCTGGTCCCGCTGATAGAAAGAGTCGCGGAGTCGGATTTCGAACCCATCGACCCCTTCGAAGGCCACGACTTCCCCGAGAACGCTCAGGAGGAGCTGGTGCGGGAGGCGCTCGACGCGCTGGGGTACCCGTGGAGCCGCGGCAGGCTCGACCCCGCGCCGCATCCGTTCTCGACCGGCAACCAGTTCGACGCACGGGTGACGACGCGGTACGGCGACGACCCACTCGACGCGCTGACGAGCACGGTGCACGAGTTCGGACACGCGCTCTACACCCTCGGGCTTCCGCAGGAGCAGTACGGTACGCCGCTGGGCAGCAGCCGCGACCTGTCGGTGCACGAGAGCCAGAGCAGGCTCTGGGAGAACCACGTCGGACGTTCGCAGGAGTTCTGGAGCTTCTTCGCCCCCACCGCGGAGTATGTCCTCGGTGTATACGTCGACCCCATCGAGGTATACGAGCACGCGAACCAGGTGTACGACGACAACCCCGTACGCGTCGAGGCGGACGAACTCACCTACCACATGCACATCGTAGTCAGGTTCGAGATAGAGCGCGACCTCGTCAGCGGGGACCTCGAGGTCTCCGAAGTGCCGCAGAGGTGGAACGACCTCTACGAGAGGTACCTCGGCCTCCGGCCGGAGACCGACGCCGAAGGCTGTCTGCAGGACATCCACTGGAGCCACGGCTCGTTCGGCTACTTCCCCACGTACTCGCTCGGCAGTGTGCTCGCGGCGCAGATGTACGACGCCGCCGGGGAGGAGCTACCGCTCGAGAGCCAGATAGAGAGCGGCGAGTTCGCGCCGCTGAGGGACTGGCTCCGGGAGAACGTCCACCGGCACGGACAGAGGTACACGACCGACGACCTCGTGAAGGAGGCGACGGGGAGCGAGCTCTCCGCGGAGCCGTTCGTCGACTACGTGGAGGAGAAGTACGGCGAGATTTACGGCGTCTGAAGGCCGTCGACAGCGGTTCTACTCGACCGAGGGAGCTTCCTCGTCGTCGCCCGAAAGCTGGAGGTAGGCGTGCGTCAAAGTGCCGACGGAGAACGCGGAGCTGTAGGCGGAGAACCCTATGCCGACTATGGCTCCGAGGGCGGCACTGCCGAAGCCCAGCGCACCTCCGACTATGCCTCCGACTATACCGATGACCAACCAGACGACCACCATACCAAGGCCCATGAGGAAGACATCGAACCTGTTGCCCTTAGTCAGGCTCCAGCTCTGCTGTAGTCCCTCGACGAAGCCCTCGTCCTCGAGAGAGATTACGGCTAGGAAGAACGCCAGCGAGACTGCGAGGAAGATACCCGGGATGACCAGCAGTACGAGTCCTATACCGACCAGGATGGCGAAGACTATGCTGGCGATGAACGCGTGTATCGTGCCTGAGACGATGTTCCTCTGGTAGCTCTCCTCCGCTACGGACTCACCTGCCTCCTCGACGAAGGTGCGGTATGCGACTATCATCACCGTTATCGTGACTATCGAAGCCACCAGCCCGAGCAACGTCGCCAGAGCGTTGGGAATCGGTAGCGCGAGCGGCGTCACCATGTCCGAACCCAGGAACTGACCGGCGCCTTCGGGAAACTGCTCTCCCATGAACTCGTCCATGAAGCCGGACGCGGTCGTCTGTCCCATAGCTTCATTCACCAGCATCACGATCCACAGCGCAGCGACCACCATGAGTCCGTCCCTCTCGAGCGGCCGCTTAACGCCGTACTTTATGGCGGAACCAACTTCTAGTGACATACACCGGGATAACAACTCGATGTACGCATAAATTTTTCCCCTGTGCGGAAGTAGGAATCTCTATAAGACATCCGAATCGGTCGCCGCCTGACGCGACTCGCCGGTCTTCTCTTCCCCGGCTATGCCGACAGAGTTTAACCCGCTTCAAACGAACCCGCATTCGATGACAGACGCCGAGGTCGCCGTCGTCGGCGCCGGCATCACGGGCCTCGCGGTCGCCCACTACCTCGCGGAACGCGAGGTCGACACCGTCGTCTTCGAAGCAGGCGACGAAGCCGGCGGTGTGATGCGGTCGAAGCGGGTCGACGGCCGCGTACTCGACCTCGGCCCACAGCGCACCCGAATGTCGCCGCGGGTCGAGGCACTGGTCGACGACCTCGACCTCCGGGACAGCCTTCTCTCCGCGCCTGAGGACCTACCGCTCTACGTCTACATCGACGGCGAGCTACGGCTCGCACCGACCTCGGCGCTCGATGCTGCACGTACCTCTCTTTTATCCTGGCGCGCCAAGCTACGCGTGCTCGCGGAACCGACGAAGAACCTGTCCGACGTGGATTACGAGACCGCCGAGGAGTTCATGCGTCACCGTTTCGGCGGCGAGGCGTACGAGAAGCTGCTGGGGCCGCTGTACGGCGGTATCTACGCATCCGACCCCGGAAAGATGCCGTTCGACCGGTCGGTCGGTCGGCTGCTCGAAGAACGCGGGGTCGACGGCAGCGTTCTCCTGTGGGCGGCGAAGAAGGTCCTCGCCGGCGTCGACCCGCCGCCCGCCGTGAGCTTCGAGGATGGGATGGGAAAGCTGCCGCGCGCGCTCGCCCGGCGACACGACGTACGTCTCGATTCACCGGCCGACGCTGTTCGAGAGGCCGGAGACGGCGGCTGGAAGGTCGAGGCCGGCGAGAAAGAGGCCTCAGTAGACGAAGTCGTCGTCGCCACCCCTGCTGACGCAGCCGCCGAGGTCGTCTCCGAGGTGTCACCCGAGTCGTCAGAGGCGCTGTCGAACCTCACCTACAACGAGCTGGCGGTCGTCCATGTCGACTGCGACACAGACGTCTACGGCTTCGGCTTCCAGACCGCGTTCGACGAGGACCTCGACCTCCTGGGTGCGACGTTCCAGGGGCCTACCTTCGGCCGCGACGACCTCTACGCCTGCTACCTCGGCGGTGGACGCCGGAGCGAGGTTATGGAGAGCGACGACGAGGAGCTCGGCCGACTCGCCGCCGACGAGCTCGAGAGAGTGGTGGAGGGTGACGCGGAACCGCTGCACGTCCACCGCGTCGAGATGCCGGCGTACGACCGTTCGTGGCGCCACCTCGACGACGTCGACCTGCCGGACGACGTCCACCTCGTCGGAAGCTACGTCTCGCGTCCCGGCGTACCCGGCCGGTTGAGGGAGGCCGAGGCAGTAGCCGAAGAGATAGCAACGAGATAGCAGAGGTGGCCGCGGGGCAGGTGGCTCCGGGTCGACCGCGCTCAAGAAGATTTAACCGCGGTGGCTGGCAAGGCACAGATATGACAGAGGAAGACGAGGAGGACGAGGAAGAGCTGAGTCCGAGGGAGAGGATGGAGAAGATGATGAAAGGCGGAGACGACGATGACGACGAAGGCCACCCGATGGAGCGGATGATGGGTGGCGGACAGGGGGGAGGTATGGGTCCGATGGGCGGCATGATGGGTATGATGGGAGGCATGGGTCCCGGAGGCCCGGGTGGACGGGGCGGACGCGGCGAGGGCTCCGACGGGCAGGTGGCGAAGGAGCTCAAGCAGCTGAGGGACGAGGTACAGGGACTGCGCGACGCGGTCGAGCGTATCGCAGAGTCGCTCGAGGAGTAGATGCGGTCGACCGGAAGAGACGAGGTGCGTCTCTGATGCACCGCATCGGCATAGTCGGCGCGGGACACTGGAGCCGGAGGCTCGAGACCGGTCTCGACCCCTCGGTGTTCGAGGTCTACAAGACCGTCGACGTGCTGTCGTTCGACGACAAACGCGATCTCCTGTTCGACCTCGGGGTCTCCCGCGACAGACACTACGAGATAGAGCAGGGCGACCCGCTGCCGGAGGAGTTCTTCGAAGGTGTCGACATCGTGCAGGTCGCGAGCCCCGTCGAGTTCCACCTCGACCAGACGCTGCAGGCGCTCGACTTCGGCGCCTTCACCGTCACCGAGAAGTCGTACGGCGCGAACCGCGAGGAGTTCGAGCAGGCGCTGGAGTACCTCGGCGACGAGGACGCGTGGAACAGCTCCTACCTCCACCTCCACTACCTGAAGAAGCTGCTGACCATCAGGATGCCCGATGTCCTCGACCGCGTCGTCGAGAGACACGGCCCCGTCCGTCGGGTGCAGGCAACCTTCATCGAGGAGCACTCGGAGGAGGACGCCGAACGAGGCTGGCTGTTCGAGCCGTCGAACGGCGGAGTGGTGCTCGACTGGATCCACCCGCTCGAGGTTCTGGTGGACGCGACGGAGGCACGGTTCGACCTGGTCTCGGGAGAGGGATACAGGG
>CAZXNG010000069.1:0-2041 GCA_964642065.1 uncultured Halobacteriales archaeon | reverse complement strand
CGGGTCGGGAAGGGGTTCGAGGAGACGCGGAAGGTGCTGCGGTTCGAGTTCGACGACGCCCACGTGGACTTCGAGTACGCGGACAGCGAGACGGAGTTCGAGACGCCGTACCGCGGCCGGTGGACGTGGCGCAGCGACGGTGAGGTGGTGGACTCCGGAGAGCCCCGCGGCGACATACCCTACGAGCTGATGGCGGAGGAGCTAAGGCACGCCGTCGAGCTGGGTAACACGCCGATGGACGAGGAGAAGATACGTGCGATGTACGAGCCCGTATGGAGCTTCAACGAACACGTCGACCTCGACGACCCTGTGGAGGACGAGGACGCGATACAGGGGTTCGTCGACGACGCAGTCGAGGCGACGCGGCGCGGGGTGGTTAGCTGATGGTCGACAGGGTAGGCGTCGTCGGCCTCGGCAAGATGGGGTCGAACGTAGTCAGGAGGATGCAGGACCACGGCTACCGCGTCGTGGGCTTCGACGTCGACGACGACGCGGTGGACGCCGCGGACTCAGAGCCCGCGTACTCGCTGGGGGAGCTGGCGGACGCGCTCGAACCCCGCAGGGTGTTCTGGGTCTCGGTGCCCGCGGGCGACGCCGTCGACAATGCCCTCGACGGCCTCGCACCCCATCTTGACGAGAGCGACGTCGTGATAGACGCCGGCAACTCCAACTACCGGAGGACGAGGGAGAGACACGAGCGGCTGGCGGAGCAGGGCGGCCACCTCGTGGACGCTGGATGCAGCGGCGGTCCCCAGGGCGCGCTCGAGGGGCTGTCTATCATGGCGGGCGGTGAGCCGAAGGCCGTAGAGGTCGTCGAGCCGCTGCTGGAGGACATGAGCGAGGAGGATGGCTACGGCTACTTCGGTGCGCCTGGCGCCGGCCACTACGTGAAGATGGTACACAACGGCGTCGAGTACGCGATAATGCAGGCGCTCGGCGAGGGCTTCGAGCTCCTCGCCGAAGGAGACTACGACGACGTCGACCTCGAGAAGGTGGCGCGGGTCTGGTCGAACGGCAGCGTCGTGGAGAGCCAGCTGGTGGAGATGTGTGAGAGCGCGTTCGAGAAGCACCCGGATATGGAGGACGTGAAGGGCCACGTGCCGGACAGCGGCGAGGGTCGGTGGACGGTGGAGACGGCGATAGAGCAGGACGTACCGGCGACGGGTATCGCGCACTCTCTGTTCGCGCGGTACCGCTCGCGCGTCGGCGACGAGGGGACGTTCGCGGACAAGGTCATCTCGGCGCTCCGGCACGAGTTCGGCGGACACGACGTCGAGACCGAGGACTGAGAGATTCGAGGGTGGTTCGGAGGTCTACCTAGCCGCTCCGTATGCGTATCGACGGAAGCTTTCTACGCGGCCAAAGACTCTTATACTATCCTGTCATCGTTGACAAAAAGGGGAGTGCAAGTTGAAGAAGACAAGCATCGTCGTCATCGTGGCAGGCGTAGCCCTGATGACCGTCGGCGGAGTCGGGGAGGGGCTCGGCGAGATGCAGGTGATGGCTATGACGGGCGGCTTCTTCGTCACCCTCGCCGGCATCGTGATGCTCGTCAACGACGCCCAGAAGCAGGAGTCGGAGACCAAGACGCCGACGGATACCCCGAGCCGCGTACGTCTCGTCGGAGTTCTGCTCGCGCTCGCGTCCCTGGGTCTGCCGTACCTCCGGGTGCCGATTCCGGAGTCCCCGAACCAGCAGATAGAGAGGACCGCGGTGTCGTTCGCCGAGGTCGTGTACCAGACTGCGGCCGGAAGCGGCGTCGAGGTAGAGGTGGCTCTGCTGCTGTTCTCCATGGTGGTGCTCGCCGGCGCCTTCGTCGCGGTGTTCCACCACTTCGGAGGCTACCTCATCATGTTCGGAGGGATGGGTCTCGTCTTCGTGCTCATGGAGCTGCTCCAGATGGGTCCGCTCGAGCTAGTTCTCGCGGAGTTCCAGCCGGGCGTCTGGGTGGCGCTGGCTGGTGGAGTGCTGATAATCGCGTCGTCGTTCCTGAAGTACAGCCCCGATGTGTAGCACCGTGCACGGGCTCACTCCGGAGTCG
>CAZXNG010000068.1:0-6490 GCA_964642065.1 uncultured Halobacteriales archaeon | reverse complement strand
AAGATGGGCGCGGGAGGTCGCAGCTGGCGCCGGCAGGCTGGCGGAGCACGCCGACCGGAAGACCGTGCTCGCCGAAGACATCGAGACCTACCTGGAGCTGACGTAGTCGAACTAGCCCCGATAGAGCCGGAGCTCCGGACGAGCTTTTGCAACAGAACTATAAATGGATGGAGCAAACCTCGGTCCATGTCAGGGAGACAGAAAGCACTGATTCTCGGCGTAGTGGCGTTAGTTCTCTTGACGGGCTGCCTCCACGGAGGCTCGGGGGACGAAGTACAGTCCGGTGAAGACGCGACGGTAGCCATAGCGGTTGGTATGTCGAACGAGACGCAGCAGGAACTATCGGCAGCTCAGGAGGAGGCTCGTCAGGAGGTCATCGAGAATCTGAACGAGTCTGAGACGAGGATGTTCCAGCAGGCGCAGCAGGCTCAGCTCCTGGGCGGAGAGCTCAACGAGTCGCAGGAACAGCTCCTGCAGAGAGTTCAGGAGGACGTTCAGGCGGCCCAGTCGGGAGCACAGCAGACGGCCGAAGAGCAACGGCTGGAGACGCTCTCCGACGTCGAGAGCTACATACTCGAGTCCGGGAACATGGAACTCGTCGACCGCATCGACGTTCAGGGTCAGTCGCTGCTGCTGGTCACGGGTTCGTCGAGCGAGATTGTGGGGCTGCTCGAGCAGCCGGGAGTGCAGGCTATCATCCGACAGCAGCAGTTCGACCAGATCAAGCAGCAACAGCAGCAGGGTGGTATGCCCGGCGGAGCACCGAGCGGCAACTCGTCCGAGTAGAAGCTCTGTAGTCTCCGTCCTCTCGACCTGAAAACCAGTTCGAATACCCGGCTCGGTTTAGCGAACTATACCTCTCGACCCGAGAAACTTCTCAGCTTCGTCGGTCCCTGAGCTCGTCCAGCAGTAGCTCCAGGGAGACGTCTCTATCGGCGAAAAGCACCATCATGTGGTAGACCACGTCGGCGGCCTCGTGCGCGAGCTCGTCGGGGTCGCCGTCCTTGCCCGCAAGCAGGAGCTCCGTCGTCTCCTCGCCGAGCTTCTCCAGCACCGCGTCCTCGTCCGGGTCCTCCAGCAGGCTGGAGGTGTAGCTGTCCTCCTTCGGCTCGTCCCTCCGGTCCAGTATCACCCGGTACAGCTCCGCCAGCACCTCCGTGTCTAGTGTGTCATCTTGCATCTTCGAACACCTTCTCGTGTAACCTGTGGTCGTCGGTCAGCTCGGGGTGGAAGCTCGTGCCGACCACGTTGTCCGCGGGGCCTCCCTCTACCGCCACGACGTCTCCCGCGTGCTCCGCGAGCACGGTGGCGTCACCCACCCGTGTGACGGCGGGAGCCCTGATGAAGACGCCGGGGAACGGATGGTCGAACCCCTGGATCTCTACGTCGGCCTCGAACGACTCCTTCTGTCGGCCGAACGAGTTGCGTTCGACGTCGACGTCGAGGAGCCCGAGGGTGTCGACGCGGTCGTCGCCGGCGTCGGAGGAGGCGAGTATGAGGCCGGCGCAGGTCGCCAACACCGGACCACCCTCGTCCACGTGAGCGCGGACCTCCTCGTCGATGCCCTCGCGGTGGACGAGCGACGATATCGTCGTCGACTCGCCACCGGGCAGCGCGACTACGTCGCATTCGGGGACGACGCCGCTCTCCCTTACCCGGACGGTGTCGACGTCTACGTCTAGCGCTGCTCCGGCGGCGTCGGCCGCGGCCTCGTGTTCCTCGACGTCTCCCTGTACGCCGACGACTCCGAACTTCATCGCAAACGGTCTACCTCGGCCGCAGCCTTAGTTCCCGCGGAACTGCATCCGTTCGGCGTCCTCGAGGTCGGCTGAGCTACGGCCCCTCATCCCGCCTCCGACGTTCCGGCTTATCTCCGCGAGCTCCTCGGGGTCGTCGTAGCTGTTGACGGCCTCGACGACCGCGCGGCCCATGCTCGCGGGGTCCTCGGCGCCGAAGATACCGCTGCCGACGAAGATGCCGTCGCACTCCAGCTGCATCATCAGTGCGGCGTCGGCGGGCGTCGCGATGCCGCCGGCGGCGAAGTTCACTACGGGGAGGCGGCCACGTTCCGCGGTCTCCTCGACGAGGGATATCGGCGCCTCTATCTCCCGGGCGTAGTTCCTGCGCTCCTCGGTGTTCATCCCATCTAGCTCTCGGATGGCTCCCTTGATGCGTTTCTGGTGCTTTACCGCCTCGCTGACGTCGCCGGTGCCGGCCTCGCCCTTCGTGCGTATCATCGCCGCGCCTTCGTCGATACGCCGGAGGGCTTCCCCGAGGTCGCGGGCCCCACAGACGAACGGCGTGTCGTACTCGCGTTTGTCGATGTGGTTCGCGGGGTCTGCGGGCGTCAGCACCTCGCTCTCGTCTATCATGTCGACGCCGATTGCTTCCAGCACCTGGGCTTCGGCGTCGTGTCCTATCCGGACCTTCCCCATGACGGGGATGCTGACGCTGTCGAGTATCTCCTCGTTGGTCTCGACGGGCGCCATACGGGCGACGCCGCCGCGCTTCCGGATGTCGGCGGGTACGCTCTCGAGCGCCATGACGGCGACGGCTCCGGCTTCCTCGGCTATCTTCGCCTGTTCGGCGTCGACGACGTCCATGATGACGCCGCCTTTCTGCATCTTCGCGAACCCGCGTTTCACTAGCTCGGTGCCGCGCTTCAGGTTCTCGACGTCGGTGGCGTCTGCGGAGTCTCCCATTATTTTTACGTAGTCGCAGAAGCTGTATAAGAATTACGTTATCGGGGATTCTAACTCGGAGAGCTCCAGTAGATGCGGTCGGCGCGGTGACGGGACGTGTATCCGTCGAGGCCCTCCTTGAACAGGGAGGTGACGTGGAGGTCGCTGTACAGCGTCGAGTAGGTGTAGTCTACGAAGGTCGTGGGGTACACCAGTCGGTCGTCTCGTCGGAAGGCGCTGACGAGTCCCGCGAACGCGTGTTTGTGTCGGGTGTCGAGGATGTAGACGACGGCGACCGGCGGCTCCTGTTCGTGGGCGGCGACGGAGTGCAGCGCTTCGCCGACGCGTTCGTTGTACTCCCAGCAGAACATCCCTGCCGGCTCCTCCATCAGTCCCTCGAAGCTGACGTCGTCCTCGAAGTACCTCCTCAGGTCGACCTTCCCGAACAGCAGGTTGTCCTCGACGGCGCCGGCGAGGTAACGTGGGATGTCGTAGTGGCCTCGTCTCCGGAACGCGTCTCTCAAGCCGTACACCGTGTCGCGGACGTCCCGAGGGTCGGCTGCGAACTCCTCCACCGTCTCGGGTTCGACGTCGCGGTAGTGCCCTCTAACGGTCTCGACAGCCCAGGGAAGCGTCTCGGCGTCGTCGAGGAGGTCGAAGAACTCTTCGTAGTCGTGGAACTCGACGTCGAACTCGCCTTCGGAGAGGACTTCGCGTTCGCGTGCCAGCTCCACCACCGGTCCGTCGACACCCACCTCGTCCTCTATCTCGCGGGCACCGTCCAGGTCTCCAGGCCAGACGGAGCCCGCTGTCTCTCCGTCGACGTCGACGCCGACGCGTACGTAGTCGCTCCATATCTCTACGTCCTCGTGCTCCACCGAGAAGGGCCTTGGTCGCATGTGCGCAGTCATCGCACCGTCGAGGTCCTGACTCTTCAGGTTCTTGCCGTATCCGAGGACGGTGTTGTCGAGGGCTTTGGCGGAGCCAGCGGAGACGGCGACCGCTCCCCCGAGCTTCAGGAAGCTCCTGCGGTCCAGCTCGGAGAGGTCGTCCATCGCTCTCGTATCTGCGTTCTATCAGGAAATAGCTTCCGCGTCCGGACGACGCGTGAATGCACGGCCTTCAGGCGTCGACGCGCCGGTGGGCGCCCACGGTATCCTCGTTCTCCAGCGCCGCATCGGTGACGAGCAGGCCGACGAGCACCGCGTTCCTGAGCTCGTGGAGGTCGCTGTCGACGCGACCTCTGGCGTACGACCTGACCTCGCCGCGGAGCCTCCTGAGCTCCCGACGGGCGCGTTCGAGCCCCTCACCGCTGCGTCTTAGGCCGACGTCGTTCCACATGATCTCCTGCAGCCTGTCGAACTTGGACTCGACGAACCCCTCGGGCATATCTCCGTTGAAAGAGTCGGCGTCCTCGGGAGCCGCGGGTTCGCCGTGCTCCTCGGCCGCGGCTTCACCCGCTCGCATACCCCAGACGAGCCCTTCGAGCAGCGACGTCGACGCCAGCCTGTTGGCGCCGTGCACACCTGTGCACGCCGTCTCGCCGGCGGCGTAAAGACCGTCGACCGTGGTGCGTCCGCGTTCGTCGACTGTCACGCCGCCGCAGAGGAAGTGCTCGGCGGGCGATACAGGTACGAGTCCGCCCTCTAGCTCCTCCTTGTCCAGGTTGTCTGCGGCGGTCGGGAACGCTTCCTCGAACTCCATCTCGTTCTGGACGGGCCGGATGTCGAGGTATACGTCGTCGTCCAGAGACCGTTCGTACACCGCGGCCGCGACGACGTCGCGGGGGGCGAGCTCCGCGTCCTCGTGGTAGTCGTCGAGGAAACGTTCGCCGTCGCCGGCGACGACGAGGGCACCCTCGCCCCGCAGCGCCTCCGAGAGGAGGAAGCCACGTTCCGCGTGCACCGTGGGATGGAACTGCACGTACTCCATGTCGTCGACCTCCGCGCCGGCGAGCGCCGCCATCGCGACGCCGTCGCCCGTCGTACCCGGCGGGTTCGTCGACCTTCCGTAGACGTCCCCGATGCCGCCGGTCGCGAGCACCGTGGCTCCCGCGGACACCGAGACGGGTTCCCCGTCGGACACAGCGACCACGCCCCCTCCTTCCACGAGGTCTATGACGGTGTGGCCCTCCAGAACCTCCACTGAGGAGCGGTCGAGTCTGTCGAGGAGGGCGAGGTGTACGGCTTCGCCGGTGGCGTCGCCGCGGTGGATGACTCGGTCGCGGCTGTGGCCTCCCTCGCGAGTCCGGTGGAACTCGCCGTCGGTGCGGTCGAACTCCACTCCGACTTCCTTCGCGAGGAACTCCTCCACCGCCGCTTCCCCTTCCGAGACGAGGGTCTCTACGGCGTCGCGGTCGCCCTCCCCCGCACCAGCTTCGAGCACGTCCTCGACGAACCGGTCGGCGTCTTCGTCCGACGCAGGTGTGGCGACGCCGCCCTGCGCCCACCGTGTCGTGGAGTCCTCGGGCTTCGACGCCTTCGTCACGACGGCGACCTCCGCGTGCTCGGACGCCGAGAGCGCCGCCGTACAGCCGGCTACGCCGGAGCCGACGACGACCACGTCAGCCTCGACCTCTACGTCTGTCTCAGACATCGAACATCCGCTGTATAGCCGTCTCGGCCGCGCGGGCGTCGTCCTCGTCGACCTCTATCCTGTTGACGACGTCGCCTTCGACGAGGCTCTCGAGCGCGTACAGCAGGAAGTCGGGGTCTATCTGCCGCATCGCGTTGCAGTCGCTGCACTCGTCGGCGCATAGGCCGTAGACGTCCTTGTCGGGGTTCTCGCGGGCGAGCCGCTTCGTCAGATGTATCTCCGTGCCTATCGCCCAGCTGGAGCCGGGTTCCGCGGACTCGACAGCGTCGATTATCTGAGAGGTCGAACCCGACCGATCGGCTGCCTCGACGACCTCTCGTCGGCACTCGGGGTGGACGATGACCTCGACGTCGGGGTCGCGTTCCCGGGTCTGTTCGACGTCATCGACGGTGAACCTCTCGTGCACCTGACAGAACCCCTCCCATAGCACGAAGGTCGCGTCGCGGATCTCCTCGGGTGTGTTGCCTCCGAGTTCGGGCTTCCAGGGGTCCCAGATTACGAGGTCGTCTTCGTCGTAGCCGAGCTCGTGGAGGGTGTTGTGGGCGAGGTGTCTGTCGGGTGTGAAGAATATCTTCTCGCCTCTGTCGAGAGCCCAGTCGAAGACGTCGGCGGCGTTCGACGACGTGCAGCAGGCTCCGCCGTTCTCCGCGGTGGTGGCCTTCAGGGAGGCGTAGCTGTTGACGTATGTGACGGGGACGACGTCGTCTTCGGGGACGACGTCGGTGAGCTCGTTCCAGGCGTCGTCGACCTGTATGTCCTCGGCCATGCCGGCCATCGGGCAGCTTGCTTCCATGCTCGGGAGCACGACGTCCTGTTCGTCGTCGGTGACGACGTCGGCGGTCTCCGCCATGAAGGTGACTCCGGCGAAGACGACGTTTTCGGCGTCCGCGTCGGCGGCCCGTCGGCTGAGCTGGAGGCTGTCTCCGAGGAAGTCCGCGTGTCGTGTGACGCTCTCGCGCTGGTAGTTGTGTCCCAGGATGACGACGTCGTCGCCGAGCTCGTCCCGGGCGGCCTCTATCCTGTCTACGCGCTCCTCTTCGTCGAGGTCCTCGTACTCTTCGGGGAGCGAGCCTAGGCTGTCGCTGTACTTCCACAGTCCGAGGTCGGCGTCGTCTGTAGTCGACATTTTTGAAGAGGTTTTTTCTTCGTTTCGTCGTTCTGGTAACGTTATTCCTTCAAAGGACGGTCTGGCCAATAAGGATTCCGGTTAGAGC
>CAZXNG010000067.1:0-6514 GCA_964642065.1 uncultured Halobacteriales archaeon | reverse complement strand
GGGCGCCGTCCCGACAGAGGTAATCGGCGAGACCTCCCGGCCGGTCTTCGTGGTCCGGACGAGGGAGAACGGCGAGTGAGCAGATGAGCGGCGAGACGGGGCAGCTAGAGAGGAGCCTGGGGTTCCTCGAAGCGATGACTCTCGGCGGCGGTACGATGATAGGAGCCGGTATCTTCATACTGCCCGGTCTGGCGGCGAAGGGTGCGGGGCCGGCGAGCTCGGTCTCGTTCGTCATAGCCGGCTTCGTCGCGCTCCTCGCCGCACTCTCGCTGTCGGAGCTCGCGACGGGCATGCCAATCGCTGGCGGAAGCTACCACTACGTCAACCGGGCGCTCGGCGGGCTGTTCGGAAGCATCGTCGGCTGGGGGATGTGGACCGGGCTGATGTTCGCCAGCGCCTTCTACATGATAGGCTTCGGCCAGTACGTCGTCGTCCCCCTACCCTCCCTCACAGGTCGGACGCTCGTTGTCCTCGTCGGCCTCATAGGACTCGTTGCGATCACGTCTATCAACTACTACGGAACCGACGAGTCGAGCGGCGCGCAGAACGTCATGATCGGCACCGAGGTCGTCATCGTCCTCATGTACGTGGCTTTCGGCGTCTTCTACGTCGATCCCGGGAACCTCCGTGAGTTCGCACCAACCGGCGTAACCGGCGTCGTCGCGACCACGGGGACGGTCTTCGTGACATACCTCGGCTTCGAGATCATCGCCACTGTCGCCGGAGAGATAAAGAAACCTGGCAAGCTGATACCGCTGACGATGGTGCTGTCGGTGGTATCAGTGACGATACTGTACGCCGTCATCATGGTAGTCAGCACCGGCGTTGTCCCCTACAGCGAGCTGGGTGGGTCGCTAGTCCCCGTCTCCGACGTCGCAGCTATCTCGATGTACGGGGTCGTCGGTGTAGCCGCGGTCACCTTCGCAGCGGCGGTAGCCGCCATATCTAGCTCGAACTCATCGGTCCTCGCCGCCTCCCGCGTCATCTTCGCGATGGGTCGTGACGGCCTGATGAGCGAGCGTCTGAACGCCACACACGGACGGTTCACCACACCCCACCGCGCCATCGTCGCGACCGGCGGTGTCACGGCTCTCCTCGTCCTCGCAGGCCTCCGAGTCCAGGAGATAGTCGCGCTCCTAGCTCAGGTGGCGAGCTTCAGCTTCCTCGTCACGTACGCGCTCGTACACGTCGCAGTCGTGGTCTTCCGTCGCGCTGACCCCGATGAGTACGATCCGAAGTTCAGGATACCCGACTACCTCTATCCCGCCGTCCCCGTTCTGGGAGTGCTCTCCGCCGCGGTCGTCGTCTCCCAGATGCGTACCCCGGTCATCCTAGTCGGAACCGGTATCGTCGGCCTCGGAATCGCCTGGTACGTCGCGTACGCCAGAGGCAGCGCCATCGAAGATGGGTTGGTGGAAGAGGCGTTCGGCGGCGTCGTCGACAGAGCCTACAGTGCGTTCTACGGAGAAGTTCGTGGTTTGGAGCGCGAACCGTACACGGTCGTCGTACCGGTCGCGAACCCCGAGACCCAGTACGGCCTAATCCGGCTCGCAGCGGCGAGCGCGTCCTCCCACGACGACGGGGTTCCGAGGTTGGTCGTCGTCAACGTGATCGAGGTCGCGCCCTCTCCGGAGCAGAACCTCGAGTCCGACCGGGTCGAACACCAGCACGCGCTTCTGGAGAACGCCCGCGACATAACGGAGGATATGAACGTGGCCCTTGCCACGCGTTCCCTCGTCGAACCCCACGCTGGAGAGGCGGTGGTCTCCGTGGTGGAGGAGGAGTCCGCCGACCAGGTGCTCATGGGCTGGGACGGACAGATCGCCGGCGACAGACAGGTCTTCGGGTCGACGCTCGACACGGTGCTGACGGAGTCGCCGTGCGACGTCACCCTCCTCGAGATGCAGAGGAAAGGCGTAGGGGAGACCGTCGCGCTGGCAGGGCCCGGACCCCACTCACCGGTAGCCGCGCGGCGGGCGGCCGAGTTCGCTACCGTCGACGACGGCACACCGACGCTGTTGAACGTCCAGGAGCCGACTGAGAACGACTCCATGGACCCCATGGAGAGGGGTAGAGAGAAGATCAGAAGGGTGGCTGACCTCGCGGGACTCGGCTCCGTAGAGTACACCGCAGACGTGGTCGTGGCCGAGGACACGGAGACCGCCATCCTCGACACCGTGGAGGAGTACGACACCGTATGTGTGGGGATGTCCGAGAATGACGACATATCGAGGATACCGTTCGGTTCGATAGCAGAGAGGATAAGCCAGGAGTCCGACGGTAACGTCGGTATCGTCCGCGGTTGGAAGACGAGCGCGTGAGTCCGTCGGGTCACCAGCCAACCGGTACCGGACCCGCCCGACCACGTCTGCTTCACCTGTGTTCTCGGTTAGAGCAGTAGTTGACCTTCGGATACCGCCAACAAAGTGGACGGGGAGAGAAGGGGCTGTCTTTTTGTGTCCCCGAAGAAACTAGACACCGATGAAGTTCGTGATAGTCGGAGCCGGCCAGGTAGGCACCGACATCGCCAGCAACCTGTCCTCGCGGCACGACGTCACCGTGGTCGACCAGGACCCGGCTCGGGTCGAGGAGATAAACTACAACGTCGACGCGCTGGGTGTCGAAGGCGACGGCACTACCCTCGAATGTCTTCGGGAGGTCGGGGCGGAGGAAGCAGACGTCCTGATAGCGAGCACCGACGACGACGAGACCAACCTCGTCGTCTGCGGCAGCGCGAAGACGATAGGCGACCCGTTCACCATCGCACGGGTCGCCCACCGCCAGTACCAGGAGACGTGGGACGTCTCGCCGGGTGCCTTCGGAGCCGACTACATCGTCGCCGCCGACGTGCTGACGGCGGAGAGCATCGTCCGCATAGTCAAGACTCCGGCGGCGCACGACGTCGACGTCTTCAGCGAAGGCAAGGTGCTGATGGCGGAGTTCGAGGTGCTGGAGGACGGTGACGTAGCCGGCAAGACGGTTGCGGAGGCCGACCACTATCCCCGGCTGACGTTCGCCGCGGTTCTGAAGAACGGTGACGTCGTGATACCGAGCGGGGAGACGTCGATAGAAGCAGGGGACAAGGTCGTGGTGATAGGGGACCCCGACAGCGTGCACGAGTTCGCCATCGAGGTGGCTCCGGACGCGCTCGACGAGAACGACGAAGTCTTCGTCTTCGGAGGCAGCGAGATAGGCTTCGAGGTCGCCGAGCTGCTGCAGGACCGCGGCCTAGAACCACGTGTCGTGGAGCAGGACGAAGAGCGGGCTCGGTGGCTGGCGGAGGAGCTACCCGGCGCGGTGGTGTTCAACAGCGACGCCACCGACCGCGAGTTCCTGGAACGCGAACGCGTCGGGGACGCCGACGTCGTCGTCTCCGCGCTCGACAGCGACGAACGCAACCTCCTGTCGTCCCTGATAGCCGACAGCATGGGTGCGGAGAGGAACGTAGCCGTCGTCGAACACCAGCAGTACGTCGACCTGTTCGAGGCCGTGGGTGTCGACGTCGCCGTCAACCCGCGGGAGATAGTCGCGGAGGAGATAGTCAGGCTGACGCAGAACGGCCACACCACCAACCTCGCGTTCGTCGGAGACGAACAGGCGGAGGTCGTCGAGATAGAGGTCGACGGCGACAGCGTCTTCGCCGGTAGAACCCTGAAGGAAGCCGACGCAGACCTGCCGGACGGCGTCGTGGTCGGCGCGGTGTCGAGGGACCTGGACTTCGTGGTTCCGCGGGGGGACTCCACGATAGAGGAGGGCGACCACGTAATCGTCTTCATAGACGACGAGGTGTACGAAGAAGTGATAGACAGGCTCTGACATGAAGTTCCAAGAGGTGAGAGGAGAGTGAAGCTGTCCGTCGACTGGCGCGCCAGCTTCGCACTCGTCGGCACCGTCCTGAAGTACACCCTCCTACCCCTCTCGGTGCCCGTCATTGCGGGTCTTTACTACGGCGAAGACGTGACCCCCTTGCTCGCGGCGATGGCGGTCGCAGGAGGCGCGGGCTTCGGCCTCGAACGCATGGGCGGAGACCGGGAGATCGGAGGCCGCGAGGCTTTCCTGATGGTGTCGATGTCCTGGCTCGGTGTCGCGCTCGTCGGCGCAGTACCCTTCGTCGTCGCCGGCGAGGGAGCGCTCGCCCACCCCGTGAACGCCCTTTTCGAGAGCATGAGCGGCATCACCACTACAGGCGCCACCGTCGTCGACAACTTCTCCGCGCACTCGCGCTCGGTCCTGCTCTGGAGGCAGATGATACAGTGGCTCGGCGGCCTGGGCATACTCGTGCTCGCGACGGCGGTGCTGTCACAGCTGGGAGTCGCCGGCGCACACCTGATGGAGACGGAGAGCCAGACGAAGTCCGTCAACAAGCTCACGCCGGAGATAGAGACGACGGCGAAGCTCATGCTCAGGCTGTACGCAGGCCTCACGGCGGCGGTGGTCGCGCTGCTCTACGGCCTCCACCTCGCCGGCCTGGCGCCCGAGATGGGGTTCTACGACGCCGTCGCACACTCGTTCACCAGCATCTCGACCTCGGGTTTCTCGCCGGAGCCGCGGTCGATAGAGGCGTACTCCCCTGCCGTCCAGTGGGCGCTGGTGCCTGTGATGTACGTCGGCGCCACGAGCTTCGTCCTGATCTACTTCGTGCTCCGCGGCGACACCTCCAGACTCCGGAGGAGCGAGGAGTTCCGTTTCTACACCGGGTCGCTCGCGGTGCTCTCGCTCACTGTGTTCGCGATGCTCGCTCTCGAGGGGGAGGGCGGCTTATTGGAGTCGGTCCGCCACGCGGTCTTCAACGTGACCTCCATAGTTACGACGACGGGTTACGCGAGCACGAACTTCGACCTCTGGCCCTCGTCCGCGAAACACGTCCTGTTCCTCTGCATGTTCCTCGGCGGCATGGCGGGCAGCACCACGTGCTCGATCAAGGCCGTCCGGTGGCTGGTGGTCGCCAAGGCGTTCCGACGTGACCTCTACCGCAACGTCCACCCCGACTCCATCCGTCCGGTCAGGCTGGGTGGTGGTGTCGTCGACGAGGACACCGTCAGAGACATCTACGCCTTCGTCCTCGTCAGCCTCGTGCTGTTCTTCCTCGGTGCGGTGTTCGTCGCCGTCGACTCCGCGCGTGCAGGGCTCGCCGTCGACGAGTTCGAGGCGATGACAGCGGCGGCGGCGACGTTCTTCAACATCGGACCCGCGTTCGGCGTCGCCGGACCGATGGAGAGCTACGGCTCCTTCCCAGTCTCCACGAGGGCGGTGATGATACTGATGATGTGGGTGGGCAGGATAGAGATAATACCCGTGCTCGTGCTGCTGACTCCGACCTACTGGCTGGACTGAACCCCCGCGAAGACTATGGGATGGCTCACGACGCGGGTTCCGCAGCTTTAACTACCGACTGAACCCTGTAACCGCGCATGGCCAGGCTCGAGTGGCGTGCGAGCGTCGGACTCGTGGGTACGGTGCTCAAGTACCTGTCCCTCACGATGCTCGTACCCCTCGCAGTGGGTCTGCTCTACGGCGAGGACGCCTGGGTGTTCGCGGCGTCGCTCGCCGCCACCTTCGCGGTCGGCTTCGCGCTCGAACGCCTGGAACCCGAACCCGACCTCCGGATAAAGGAGGCTATCCTCATGGTCTCGCTCGCCTGGGCCGCCGCCGCAGTGGCGGGCAGTCTGCCGTACCTGCTCGCGGGATACGGAACGGAGTCCGTGCTCTCCCACCCCGTGAACGCCCTGTTCGAGAGCACAAGCGGCTTCACCACGACGGGTTCCACGGTGATGGAGGAGATATCCTTCGACCGCCACAGCCACGCCCTCCTGATGTGGAGGCAGCTGACGCAGTGGCTCGGAGGCATGGGAATCATCGTCCTGATGGTCGCCATACTCCCCGAGGTAGCGGTCAACGGCGCACAGCTGATGAAGTCCGAGGCTCCAGGGCCCTCGCTGCAGAAGCTCACGCCGCGCATCCGGGAGACCGCACGCGCGCTCTGGCTGATATACGCGGGCTTCACGGCGGTCTACGTCGCCCTGCTGTACGGCCTCCACGTCACGGGATACGCCCCCGAGATGGACGCCTACAACGCCGTCGCCCACGGCTTCACCACGCTGCCGACGGGCGGTTTCTCGCCGCAGTCAGAGAGCATCGCGGCGTTCAGCCCCGTCGTACAGTGGACTGTGGTGCCGTTCATGGTGATAGCCGGCGTGAACTTCGCGCTCTACTGGAGGTTCTTCCGCGGCGACCTCCGCTCGATGGTGAACGACGTCGAGCTGAAGAGCTACGTCGGCGCCCTGCTCGCGACCTTCGTCGCGCTGTGGACGCTGCTGTACCGCGGCGCCGCCTCCGCGCAGGAGATAGGCGGCGCAACCGAGGGCGTCCTCGGTAACGCCGCGCGTCAGGCTGCGTTCCAGATAGGCTCTCTGCTGAACTCGACGGGGTACGCCACCAGCGACTTCGCCCAGTGGGACACCAGCGCACAGATGGTGCTGCTGTTCGCGATGTTCGTAGGGGGTTCCGCGGGCTC
>CAZXNG010000066.1:0-6582 GCA_964642065.1 uncultured Halobacteriales archaeon | reverse complement strand
GCGGTGCCGTAGCCCTTCTGGACTATGCTCTCGGCGGGTTCGCCGCAGTGCTTGATGTAGCCCTGCTTGTACTTCACGACGCGCGAGCGCGCGCCCGTGACCTTGCCGCTGAACACTATCTCGGCGCCGAGCGCACCGCTCTCCATGATACGGCTGAGGGTGGTGCGTCCGGCGTCGCGGAAGTACCATCCGCGTTCGAGGGCGTTCGCGAGCTTGTCCGCGACGATGCGGGCGTTGAGGTCGGGTTCGTCGACCTCCTGCACGTCTATCTGGAGGTCCTCGAAGTCGAACTCGTCCTCCAGCGACGTCGTCAGCTCGCGGATGTTCTGTCCGCCCTTGCCGATGACCATGCCGGGCTTCTCCGCCTTCAGGGTGATCTCGGTGCCCATCGGCGTCCTGGCGAGCTCCATACCGCCGTAGCCCGCGCGAGCGAGCTCGTCGGCGAGGAACTCGTCGATACGGCTGCGGCGCATGCCGCGTTCGACGAAGTCGCGCTCTATCGCCATCTCTGCCTCCTCGTTGTGTCAGTTGTCATGTTGCTCCTCCAGGTCTGCGTGTTCGTCCTCTTCGGGTTCGTCGGGCTGGCTGACGTACTGGTCGTCGTCACCGTCTCCCTCGTCCTCCTGCTCCTCGACGTCGGCCTCTGTCTCGTCGACGTCACCGTCTTCGCCGCCGGCTTCGTCGGCGGCTTCCTCGACGTCTTCTGCGGCTTCCTCCTCGTCACCCTGCTCGTCGGGGATTTCGACGCCCTCCTTGGGGTCGAGCACGGCTTCGACGTCGACGAGGGTGGTGTTCCAGGCTCCGGCGCGTCCGAACGCCCGGGGCTTCATGCCCTCGACCTCTCCGACCTTGTGCGCCGCGATGTGGCGCACCACGAGGTCGTCGGCGTCGAAGCCCTGTTCCTCGGCGTTGCCCTGTGCGTTGTGGAGGACGTCGTCGAGGTGGCCGGCGGCCTTCTCGGGGTAGGCGCCGGCGTCCCAGCCGTCGAGGTCGCCGCGGTGGCCGACTCCGGCGTTGTGGGTCTTCATCGGCACCGCCTCCTCCTGGTCCTGCACCGCCTGGAGCTTCCTGCGTGCCTCCTGGAGCGGCAGGCCCTTGATCTCCTTGCAGACCTCGACGCAGTCCTTGTGGCTGACGCGGAGGTCTCGGCCCATCGCGAGGCCGGCTGCGTCGTCGGTGTCTACGCTGTAGCTGATTCCCATGGTATCACTTCAGGGGCACGAACTTCGAGCTGCGGGTCGCGCCTATGCCCGCCTGGCCGTGTTCGACGTCCTTGCGAGTCAGCTCGAACTCGCCGAGGTAGTGGCCGACCATCTCGGCCTCCACGTCGACGCGCTCGTACTCCTGGCCGTCGTGGACCATGAACGTCGTGTCCACCATCTCCGGCAGGATGGGCATGTTCCGCAGGTGCGTTCTTATCTCGTCGTCTCCGTCTCTAACTCGCTCTAGCAGCTTCTCCTGTTCCTCCGTGAGCCCTCGTTCCAGGGTGCGGCGCATGCGGGCGCCCACTACCTCGGCGAACTCCTCTACGTCCATCTCCTGGAGCTCCTCGAGGGTGTATCCCCTGTACTGGAACTCTCCCTGTCTGCTCGGTAGTTCCTCTGACATACTTACTTCCTCCCCGTTCTGCGGCTGGCTACGTCGCCGACCTTCCGGCCCGGCGACGTGTTCCTGCTGACGCTCTTCGGACGTCCGGGGTGCTGGCGTCCGCCGCCTCCGAACGGATGGTCTACGGCGTTCATCGCGACGCCCCGAACCTTCGGCCAGTGACCGCCCTTACCCTTCATCTTGTGGTGCTTCTTGCCGGCCTTCAGGATGGGTTTCTCCTTCCGTCCGCCGCCGGCTACGACGCCGATTGTGGCGCGGCACTCGGGCGAGATCTGCCGTATCTCGTCGCTCGGCAGCTCGACGACGGCGCCGCCCTTCTCGTGGGTGATGAGGGTGGCGCTGGTGCCGCTGGAGCGGGCGATACGTCCGCCGTCGCCGGGGTTGAGCTCGACGTTGCAGACGGGGACGCCCTCCGGAATCTCCGCCAGCGGAAGCGTGTTGCCGGGTTCGATGTCGGCGCTGACGCCCGCCTGTATCTCGTCGCCGACCCCGACGCCCTCGGGTACGAGGACGTGTCGGACGTCGTCCTCGTCGTCGTACTGTACGAGGGCGACGGGTGCGTTGCGCGCGGGGTCGTGCTGTACGTCGACGACCTCGCCGACGAGGGTCTCCTCGTCCTCCTCCCTCCTGTGGCGGAGCTCCGCCTTGTACCGGTGGCTGGGTGCGCGGAAACGCGGGCTTCCCTTGCCTGCGCTCTGGCTCTTGATGGGTCGTCCCATCTAGAACGCCCCCATCCTCGACGCGATGTCCATCGCGACGTCGTCGTCCTCGAACTCCACGGTCGCCTTCTTCTCGCCGGTCATCGTCGTCGCGGTGTTCACGTCCGCCACCTCTGCCTCGTACGCCTCCTCGATCTCCTCCGCTATCTCCTGCTTGTCGGCGTCGGGTTCGGCGACGAACTGCATCTTGTTCTCGAAGTCCATGAGGTCCATCGACTTCTCGGTGATGTGTGGTCGTTTTATCACTGTCATCGTTCCTCCAGCACCTCCAGTGCGGGTTCGGTGTAGACCGTCAGCCGTCCGGGCTCGCCGCCCGGGGCGAGGTGGTGTACGCCGAGGCGTTCGGCCTCGACGACGTCGCAGCCCGCGAGGTTGCGGGCGGCGGGGAACTCCTCGCTGACGACGAACAGTATCGACGTCGGCGTCTTGTACTTCCGGCCGCGGGCCTTCCCCTGTCCGGCACGGACCTTCCGGCCCTCGTCGGCGCGCTGGACATCGGCGGCGAGGCCGACCTCCTCGAGCGCGGCGAGCACGTCCTGGGTCTTCACGAGCTCCTCGAATGAGTCGTCGAAGACCACTGGCAGGCTGACGTCGTCGTCGAAGTCGTGGCCGCGCTCGCGCACCAGCTCCTCGTCGACGGTTGCGGCGACGGCGGCGCGGAACGCCTTACGGCGCTCCTTCCGGTTGACGTCCTCGCCTATCTTCTCCTCGGCCTTCGGCGGATGTCCTGCGCGGCCGCCGACGGCGTGCGGTACGCGAGCGGCTTCGCTGCCGTTCTTGATGCGGGGGACGTGTGCGGCGCCCCGGCCGCTGCCCCAGGACTCCGCGCTGGTGCGGAGTCCGGCGTAGTCGTCGCTTCCGTGAGGCTGCTTCGCGTTCGCCTGCGCCGCGAGGAACGCCCTCTGCACGAGGTCCCCGCGGACGTGGGCGTCGAACGCCGTGGTGTCGACGGAGCCCGCTTCGTCTCCTTCGGTGTCTAGTGTGTCTACCATCTATCTTTCACCCTTGCTTGCTCTCGGTGCTGACGTACCTTATCTCGGGGTCGTAGGCGGCGTCGCGCTTCGGACGGAGAGCGTGACGCGTCCTGACGACGCGCTGGCTGGGTCCGGGGACGCTTCCCTTCAGAAGCATGTAGGGAGTGGAGACCTCGCCGTAGTTCGGGAAGCCGCCCTCCGGCGTCACGTCCTCGTCTCCGAGGTCGAGCACGCGTTTGTTCTCCTCGGTCCTCTGGTGGTAGCCGGTCTGACCCTGCTGCGGTACCTCGCTCCGGACGCGGGTGGGATGCCAGGGGCCCAGGGTGCCGATGCGTCGGCGGTAGCCCTGACGCTTGTGCTTGCCCTTCCGCGTCTGCACGCCCCAGCGCTTGACGGGGCCCTGCGTGCCCTTGCCCTTCGTGACGGCGGCGACGTCGACGTACTCGCCGGCGCGGTGGACATCGGCGGCGTCGGCGCCTTCGTCGACGAGGTCGAACGCGTGGTCGATGTTGTCGTCGTGCGAGCCGCCGTCGACGGGTATCTCCATGAGATGGGGCTTCTTGCTCGACACCGAGGAGACGTCCCCGGTGCGCGTGTAGGCGATGACGCGTACCTCGTCTCCGTCGGCGTCACGTACCTCGTCTCTGTCTCCGGCTTCGTCGGGCCCCGTGACGACGTCCTCGAGGTCTTCGAGGTCGTCGCCCCAGGCCTCGGCCGCGGGTCGGCGTCCGTAGGGGGTGTCCCTGTAGACGCGGACTGCGGCGAAGCCGAGCGGCGGCGTCTCCAGCACGGTGACGGGGACGCTCTTGGTGACGCCCTCCGTCGGCGAACCCTGCTGGTCGTCTACCATCATCACGTGCGTCATACCGGCCTTGAATCCTGCGTAACCCTGTAGACGCGGCTCTCCGTCGGCTTCAGCCCAGCTGCGGAACTGCGGCACCTCGCTGGCGGCGCGCTTCCGCGGGCTGTAGCCCATCGAACCTCGTCGGGGTCTGCTTGGTGTCGGCATCTTTGTGTTCTCCTATGTGATATCCAGGCGGGCGACGTTGACCAGCGCCATCGACGCCCACACCGCTTCCTCGGTGCGGACGGTGTCGGTGCCCTGACGTGGTACGGTGTTGACGACCTCGGTGAAGTCGAAGTCGGCGTCGTACTGGTCGTCGAGTATCGCCTCCACGCCCCTGTCGGGTGAGCCGAAGACGACGGCGACGTCTCGGTGTCGCAGTCGCTCTAGCTCGCCGGGGGAGGAAACCTCGTCTCCGTGTCTGGAGGTGCAGACGGTGGCTCCGTCGAAAGACGCGAGCCAGTCGTCCAGCGCGACGCGTTCGACGTCGAAGCCCGTGTACGGGGCCTCGGGGTCGTCGGCGTCAACGACCTCCGCTCTCAGTGGTTCTCTCGAAGAGACCCTGAGGGTGACGCGTTCCCCCTCCCGTATCCCTTCCGGGACGTGGAGGGCGACCGGGTGTTGCAGTCCGCAATTGACCCAGACGCGACCGTCAGGTCCGACCTTGGTCACTACGCCCTGTCTGTACTCGGGTTCCGACCCGTCAGGATCGGAACCCGCCCTGTGTGTGGGTATCCCGAGCGGCGGGACCACGCCGACGTTCGCGAGCTCGTCGCGGACGTCGAACTCCTCCTTCCGGAGGTATGGCGCGGTCGCCGCGTAACGGAGGACGAGAGCGATCTCGTCTCCGTCGTCGGGGTCGTCGTCGTAGACCACGACCCTGTCGCACCGGTAGACCGCGGCGGCGCGTGCGACCTGACCTATCTTGTAGGTCCGGACGCGGGGGTCGTCGGATTCTCCGACGAACGACGCGGGAATCGCGACGGCGAGCATCTTACGGTGATGCTTACCGCCTCCCGCATTTGACCTTACCGAAGCGTCCCGATACGCGTTAAAAAGGGTGTCGTTGTGGGAGCGCCGTGTGAACCGTTACCTAACGTCTGTACAGACAGCTCGGGTTCGTCAAGGGATCCAGAACAGTCCGTCGTCGGCGTCCGTCGGCTCCTCCTCTTCCACGACCTCGAAGTGTTCGTCGAGCGTGGTCTCGACCTCCGGACGGCGGAGGGACGGAGGTACGCCCTCACCCGCGAGGAACGGCAGCACCACGTAGACGAACGTCAGGCTCAGTACCAGGACGATGGGTGCGAGGAACAGCCCGTAGAAACCCCAGACCACGGTGCCGAATATGTAGGCGAGCATCAGCAGGCCGACGTGTGTGTACTCGCCGCTGAGGTACGGCCGCAGCAGGAGGTCGGGGATGGTGTCGACGACGACCCCCACGACGGCGAGGAAGCCGACGACGTACCACATTAGCTCGAGGTCTCCGGTCAGGAAGGCGTTGACAGCGACGGCTCCCGCCAGCGGCACGTAGACGACCTTCATCCCGACGACGGGCACGAGGCTCGCGACGCCGGTGAGCGCGCCGGCGAGCGCGGGATAGGGTATCTCGGCGGCGGAAGGCACGACGAAGTTGTAGCCGGTGTAGACGACGACGGCGGCCACGCCTATGACGATTATCGTGAGGAGGTTGCCGAACAGCACCTTCGAGAGCTCGCGGTCCGCTATCTCGACGTACGTCCTTACGACGTCGTCCTCGTCGAACTTCACCAGCCACTCGCCGAACTTGTGGCCGTCGATGAGGAGGTAGTACGTGGCTACGAGCACTATCAGCACGTTCAGGAGGAACGACGTCACCGCGTTCGCGAGCACCGCGAGGTTCCCACGGGTGAACTCGATGACTCCGTCGAGCTCGCCCGACCGGTATGCGTCGAGCAAGCCGGACGGCGTCAGCTCCGGAAGCTGTTCTAGGTCAGCAGCGGTCTGGGAAGCGTCGCCCAGCGCCTCCATCACGGGGTAGTCCTCGACGAAGACCTGGAGCTCCGACAGCAGAAGCAACATGGTGTAACCCAGCAGGAACAGCAGCGGCAGGCTGAAAAACGTCAGGGCGACGGCGGCGCGAATCCGCTTCGGCAGCCCGAACCTCCAGAACCTCAGCCTGTCGAGAGCGTCGTACAGCGGACGCGTGGAGTAGTAGACGAAGATGCTGACGGTGAGGGCGGCGACGAACTGGACTGCGACGAACGAGGCGACGGCGAGCAGACCGAGGCCGAACAGGCCGAGCACCACCCTGCGCGTGTCCATGGAACAAGGATTCGTCGGAGGCGCGTAATACTTTACGGAGGCTCACGGGGGGAGCGCCTCCTCCAGCCGCTCCAGCACAGCGCCGACCCCGACGTCGGGGTTCGACTCCGCCAGAGCGGAGACCGCGTCGGGGTCG
>CAZXNG010000065.1:0-6603 GCA_964642065.1 uncultured Halobacteriales archaeon | reverse complement strand
CTTAATACTGAGTCCGCGCACATTTAAACCCTCGGTTACCTGTGGTAACTGTACACACGGTCGCGCGGAGTCTACGGCGGAAGCTCCGGCCCTCAAGACCGGTCAGAGCAGAGTCTGGGCGAGTCAGTACGCCGGTCGCTGCTGCTCGAAGACGTTGTTCATCTGCTCCTCCTCGTCCGTCAACAGCCCGCGTACGTCGTCCGCCGTGATTATACCCGTGAGCTCGCCGTCCTCGTCGCAGATGGGGAGCCGGCGGACGCCGTGCTCGCCCATGGTCTTCAGAGCCTCGTACAGACCGTCCTCCTCCTCCGCAGTGCAGAGGTCGGAGGACATGACGTCCTCGGCCATTACGCCGTCACCGGCCGCACCGTTCGCCACGCCACGCACCGTGATATCGCGGTCCGTGACGATGCCGACAGGGCGACCCCGCTCGGACACTACCACGCTACCCACCTTCTCCTCCGACATCCTCCGGGCTATCTCCTGCATCGTTTCACCTGGTTCGACGGTCACGACCTCCGACCGTGCAAGATCCTTGAGTGGCATCTTGTAACACCAAGTCAGAGGAAGAGCCCCGTCGAGTTAAAACCAGATAAACGTTCCCAGAGAATGAAAAGAACAGTACGCTGTCCGCAAGTTACGCGCGAAAGCCGAGCAAACGCACAGGCTATCGCGGGGACTACGGTCGAACCCCAAGTACCGAGGTCGAGGCTTCCGTCGACTCCGTCGCGGAGGAACACGCCAGCCCCCGTTATCGCGAGGTCCAGGTCGTGGGGCGCGCCGAGCTCCTTCGCCGCCACGAGCCTGTACTTAAACCAAGGAGTGGGTTCCCGGCGCGCGGGGAACTGCCCCTCAGCTAAACACCTCGGAGACCTACCCTCAACCATGAACTTCGACGAGTTCACGGGGGAGGTACAGCACAGGCTCGAGCTAGCGGACACCGGTCGCGCCGTCCGGGCGACGAGAGCGACGTTGATGACGCTCGGCGAACGCGTGCCCGAGGGGAACGCGGAGGACCTCGCGGCGTCGCTGCCTCTGGAGGTGAAGTGGTACATGACGGGCGCGGTGCACGAGCACGGCCAGAGGTTCGACTGGAAGGAGTTCGTCGACCGCGTGGCGGACCGCGCGAACGCCGACCCCGCGGACGCCGCCTACCAGGCGCGGGTCATAATAGACATGATCCACGAGGAGGTGCCTGAGAGCGACTTCCGGCAGCTACGCGACATGCTTCCGGAGAGCGACGAGAGCTGGCAGAAGCTGTTCGACGTGGTGGACGCGGGTGGATGGAGCGAAGGAGTGGAGGCGCAGACCGACGGCGGCTCCCGGTGAACGGCAGGTAGAGGTACCTCTACTGCTTCCGGTTCGGTCTACTTCACTCCGTCAGTAGCCGGCGGAGCACGTAGTGCAGCACGCCTCCGTGCTCTACGTACCGGACTCCGGCTTCGGTGCCGACCTGCGCGGTTACGGGGAACTCGACGACCGAGCCGTCGTCGCGCTCCGCCCGCACCGTTAGCTCGTCCATGACGTCGAGGCCGTCGTCCAGTCCGTGGATGCTGAACACCTCGGTGCCGTCGAGACCTAGCTCCTCCCAGCCGTCGCCGTCCTGGAACTGCAGCGGCAGGACACCCATTCCGACGAGGTTGTCGCGGTAGATGCGTTCGTAGCTCTTCGCGATGGTCGCGCGGATGCCCAGCAGGTCTGTACCCTTGGCGGCCCAGTCGCGGCTGGAGCCGGTGCCGAACTCCTCGCCCGCCATCACGACGAGCGGAGTGCCTTCGTCGCGGTACCTCTCGCTCGCCTCGAACACAGTGGTCTCCTCGCCGGTGGGATGGTGGACGGTGTATCCGCCTTCGACGTCGTCGAGCATCTCGTTCTCGATACGGACGTTGGCGAAGGTGCCGCGCATCATGACCTCGTGGTTTCCACGACGCGAGCCGTATGTGTTGAAGTCCACGGGGTCGACGTCGCGCTCCAGCAGCCACTCGCCCGCCGGCAGGTCCTCGCCGAACGGTCCCGCGGGGCTGATGTGGTCGGTCGTCACGGTGTCGCCGAGCGTCATCAGGCAGCGGGCTCCGTCTATGTCCTCGACTCCGGGCTTCTCCAGCGGGAAGTCCTTGAAGAACGGGGGCTCTCGGATGTAGGTGGAGTCGGGGTCCCAGTCGTAGACGTCGCCCGTCGGCGCGTCTAGCGCGTCCCATCTTTCATCGCCCTCGTAGACGGAGGCGTACTTCTCCTCGAACATCTCAGGGGAGACGCTGTCCTGTATAGCCTGCTGCACCTCGTCGGGGCTGGGCCAGAGGTCCTCGAGGTAGACGGGTTCGCCGTCCTCGTCGGTGCCGACTGGCTCCTCCTCGAGATCGATGTCCATCGTGCCGGCGAGTCCGTAGGCGACGACGAGCGGCGGGCTGGCGAGGTAGTTCGCTCGGACCTTCGGATGGATGCGCGCCTCGAAGTTCCGGTTGCCGCTGAGGACGCTCGTGGTCCAGAGGTCGTGTTCGTCGATGGCGGCCTCGATGGCTTCCGGCAGAGGGCCCGCGTTGCCGATACAGGTGGTGCAGCCGTACCCGACGACGTCGTACCCCAGCTCCTCGAGGTACGGCATCAGCTCGCTGTCCTCCAGGTACTCTGTGACGACGCGGCTGCCGGGTGCGAGGCTGGTCTTCACGTAGCTCGGTATCTCCAGACCGGCTTCGACTGCGTTCTTAGCGACGAGTCCGGCAGCCATCATCACCGAGGGGTTCGAGGTGTTGGTGCAGCTGGTTATCGCGCTCACGACGACGTCGCCGTGTCCGAGCTCCACGGTCTCGCCGTCGACCTCCACCTCGGTCTTCCGCGTCAGCGGGTCGAGCTCCTGCTCGGGTTCGACGGCTTGCGCTCCGCCGTCGGTCTCCGCGCCCGCACCGCCCTCCTCTATCCACCGGCGGACGGCGTCGTCGTCCGCGGCGCTGACCTCGTCCTCGAACTCGCCGTGGACGAGCTCGCGGAAGCTCCTGCCGACGCCGCCCATCGGGATGCGGTCCTGCGGCCGCTTGTGGCCTGCGAGGCTGGGTTCGACGTCTCCGAGGTCGAACTCCACGACCTCGGTGTACTCGGGCTCCTGCTCGCCGAACAGGCCCTGAGCCCTCAGGTACTCCTCCACGAGCTCGACGTGCTCGGGATCGCGTCCCGTCATCTCGAGGTAGTCGAGGGTCGCGTCGTCGACCGGGAACATGCTGATGGTCGAACCCTGCTCCGGCGCCATGTTCGAGATTGTGGCGCGGTCGGGGACCGTGAGGCTGGAGACCCCGGGTCCGTAGAACTCGACGAACCTGTCGACCACTCCTACCTCGCGGAGGCGTTCGGTGATGTGGAGCACGAGGTCGGTGGCGGTCGCGCCCTCCGGAAGCTCACCCTCCAGGCGGACGCCGACGACCTCCGGCAGCTTCATCGTGATGGGCTGACCGAGCAATGCGGCCTCCGCTTCGATTCCGCCGACTCCCCAGCCGACGACTCCGATGCCGCCTATCATCGGCGTGTGGCTGTCGGTGCCGACGAGGGTGTCGGGAACCAGCCAGTCCTCGCCGTCCCGCTCGCGGTGGTGGACGACGCGGCCGAGGTGCTCGAGGTTGACCTGGTGGACGATGCCGGTTCCAGGGGGCACGACGTTGAAGTCGTCGAACGCCTGCTGCGCCCACTTGATGGCTCGGTAACGCTCCTCGTTGCGCTCGTACTCCAGCTCGACGTTCTTCTCGTAGGCGTCTCCGGTGCCGAAGTAGTCGACCTGGACGCTGTGGTCGATGACGAGGTCGCATGGTATCTCGGGCTCGACTATCGTGGGGTCGCGTTCCTTCCGGTCTGCGGAGGACCGCAGCGCCGCGAGATCTACGACGGCGGGGACGCCGGTGAGGTCCTGCAGCACCACGCGGCTCGGCGAGAACGGCAGGTCGTGGTCGGGAACGTCGGGCTGCCACGACGCCGCGTTCCGGACATCCTCCTCCGTTATCGTGTCTCCGTCGGCGTTCCTAAGGACGGACTCCAGGAGCACGCGGATGCTGACGGGCAGGCTGCCGAGATCGCAGATTCCCTCGTCCTCCAGCACCGTCAGGTCCGCCATCTTGTACGTCTCGCCGTCTACCTCTATCTCACGAACAGCGTCGAAAGGTGTGTCTCCACTCATTACGTCGGGTTTCGAGATACGCCGTTATGAATAAACCGAATGAAGTCGAGCAGAAGGGGTCGAGTAACGCATGCGAGCCCTGCTCTACCTCCGGAACGCAGGTCCACCGTGGGAGGCTCGACGTGCATCCACAGCCGTTTAGGTGATGCCACACGAATCTCCCGGGGATGACCTACGTGTCAGAACGCGTCGCCTCCGGAGTTTCGACGGTGTCGGCGGAGGAGGCGGCGGACCACGTGCCCGACGACGGAACCGTGGGGATGTCGAGCCTCGGCGGCGGGCCGAAGGAGGTCCCCAAACACGTGGGGTCGCCGGACGGCGAACTGACGCTGCTCGGCACCGCGGACACCGGCATCGTCGCCGACTACAGCCTCATCGACGAGGTCGAGCTCCGATACCCGTTCGCCGTCTGGCAGCCCGTCAAGGACGCGATAAACGAGGGAAGGATGGCGTTCGTCGACAGCCACCTGTCCCACGTCCCCGAGGAGGTCAGGCAGAGGTACTTCGGCGACGTCGACGTAGCCGTCGTCGAGGCGGTCGCGGTCGGAGAGGACTGGCTGATACCCTCCACAACCGTCGGTGCGACACCCACGTACGTGGAAGCCGCCGACCGCGTCGTCGTCGAGGTCAACCACGGCCAGCCGCTCGCGCTCCAGAGGTTCCACGACGTCTACCGGTCCAGACGGGACGAGCACCTCCCGCTGGAGTCCCCTGGAGAGAGGCTCGGCGGCCCCAAGATAGAGTTCCCCGCGGACGAGCTCGCCGCGGTCGTCGAGACCGACGCCGAACCACCGGGCTACCCCTTCCGCGACCTGAAGCCCGAGGAAGAGGAGATAGTCGAACAGTTCGGAGAGTTCGTCGAGGACGAGGTCGAACGGAACCCCCTCCTGGAGGACTTCGTGTCGTTCGAGGTCGGCGTCGGCTCCCTCGGAGACGCGGTCTCACGGTCGCTCGCGGACGTCGAGTTCGGCGACCTCGACGTCCACCTGTACTCCGAGGTCCTGCAGGACGGCGTCCTCGACCTCCTAGACGACGGCGTGCTAAAGGAGGCGAGCGCGATGTCGATGGTGCTGTCCGAGGACGGCAAACAGCAGGTGTTCGACGACATCGAACGGTACGCCGAGGACGTCGTCCTCCGGCCGCTGTCCGTCTCGAACGACGCCGACGCGATCCGCAGGTTCCACGTCGTCGCCGTCAACGCGGCCGTGGAAGTAGACATCTACGGCAACGTCAACAGCAGCCACGTCCGCGGCAGCACGCTTCTCCAGGGCATCGGAGGAAGCGCCGACTTCAGCCGCCACAGCCTCGTCAGCGTCTTCGTCCTCAGCTCGACGGTGAAGGACGGGGAGATATCGACCATCGTGCCGATGGCCACCCACGTCGACCACACCGAACACGACGTCGACGTCGTCGTCACCGAACACGGCGTCGCCGACGTCCGGGGGCTGCCACCGCGGGAACGCGCCGAAGCCATCATAGACAAATGCGCCCACCCCGACTACCGCGACAGGCTCCGTAGGTACGTGGAAGACGCCGAAGAAGGTGGCGGCCACGTACCGCACGACCTCGCGGAGAGCTTCGAGAGTTGGTAAGGACCCTACGACTGCCCCCACTTGCTACAAGAGAGGTAGCCGGCTTTTGCCCCTTCACACGTCAGCGAACTCCAGCTCGTCGGCGTCGTAACTGTAGAGCTTGATGTCGTCCTCGTCGCACTGCTTCGAGACGTAGGAGCGTGGTAGGTCGCCGTCGAACTGACCTTCGAACGTCACCTCGGTGCCGTCGCGTTCGACGACCACGACTAGATCTTGGTCGTCGCGGTCGGACTTGACGACGAGGTCTCCGACGACGTATGGGTCGTCCGCGTGCTGGATGTTCGTGTGTTTGTAGTTGTAGAGCTTGACATCTTGGTCGTAGCAGTATGAAGCGAGGATGCCGGGGTGGTAGTCGCGGCTGGTCTTGACATCAACCTCGTAGCCGAAGACCTCGAAGTCGTAGCTGGAGTAACTCTCGGGGTTACAGCGTCGGACGTCCTCGGCGTTCAACCACTCCCACATCTCGACGGGAAGGTACTCCCGGCAGAAGCACTCGAACGCCATCTCGCCGAGGTTGCCGATGCGCTTCACGTCAAGATTGTCCCCCGTAGCTTTATCGGTGGGGGAATATCAGGAGGGGGTTTTTCTGTTGACGAAGTACTCAGAGATTAGGTCGGGTTGTTCGGCTAGTTTTTCTTTTATGTCTGGTCCTGCCCATATCTCGAGGTGAACTACGTTATGTGTTTGAATGCTTCCGCTATAGAACTCTGATTGTAGGTCGCCGCTTACTTTTACAGCAGCCATTAGTACTCCTCGGCAGTCGTGTCTCTTTGCTTTTTGGGTATATTTAGAAAGGTCATCTGTATTAATACTCTTTCCATTATTGTTGAATTTGGCTTGGACAAGGATGTTGTT
>CAZXNG010000064.1:0-6644 GCA_964642065.1 uncultured Halobacteriales archaeon | reverse complement strand
GTGCGCTCCATCCTACTCCTCCTCGACCACGGCCTCGGATTCGTCCTCCGCTTCTCCTTCGGAGCCCTCTTCTTCGGCATCGGGTTCGGCTTCCTCCTCGGACTCCTCGCCTTCATCTGCTTCGCCCTCGTCGTCCTCTGAGTCCTTGTCCTCGTCCTCGGATTCAGATTCGCTGGATTCGTCCTCTACCTCCTCGTCGGTGCCGTCCTCGGTCTCGTCCTCGGTTTCTTACTCGTAGTAACCCTCCTCTGCTTCCTCGGGTTCGGGCTCCGGCTCTGGCTCAACCTCCTCTGGCTCTTCTTCCACCGGCTCCTCCTCGACGACCTCGTCGACGTCGGGTTCGTCCTCCGCCGTCGCCTCCGTCCACTCGACGTCGCGTGGGACGCGGCCGAGGTCGGCGTTCTTCCTGCACTTCGACGAGCACAGGTGGACGCGTTCGCCGTTGTTCCGGATGACGACGAGGCCGGTGCCGGGCTCTATCTGGCTTCCGCAGAACGTGCAGTCCCTGGTCTCCATCTTTCTACCGGAGTTCCTCGACCTTCTCCTGGATGTCTTCGACGTCGTCGGAGGCGTCGCCGCTGTCGACGATGGCGGCGGCCGCGGTGCCGACGTCGAGACCGGCGCTGTGCCCGAGCTCGTCCTGCGTCGAGACGTAGGCGAACGCGACGTCCTTCTCGTCGGCGAGCGACGGGAGATGCATCACTATCTCCTCGGGCTGGACGTCCTCGGCGATGAGCACGAGCTCCGCCTCGCCGCGCTCCACCGCCTTCGTCGCCTCGTTGGTGCCCTTACGTATCTTGCCCGTGTCCCGGGCTACCTCGAGGGCGTCGAGAGCTCTGTCTTCTAGTTCGTCCGGTACCTCGAACTTGACGTACACTGGCATACTTGAAGTCACCTCGTTCAGCGCTAGCGCGCTTCATCACGCGTTCACGTAGAGGTAGAGAGCCGGCGTTCGCGCTTATATCTTCTGAAACCAGGCCGGAACGGCGACCGAAGTTAGCCCGAAGAGGTGAAGGTTACCTGGCTGCTGCTGCGACCCGCTCGACCTCTTCCTTCCGGCGGATGCTGCTGCACTCGACGTCGTAGTTCGCCGCCGCCGTTATCTCGCTCGCCAGGACCTCGTGCGCGTCGCGGCTGTTCTTGTAGCTCCCGGACTCGACGGCGTCGGTGATGAACTTTATCGCCTGGTCGACGCGTCGCTGCGGTGCGACGTCGACGGCCTTCGGCACGCTGATGCCCCCGTACTTCAGCGTCACCGTCTCCTCCCGCGGACCGGCGTTCTCGACTGCGTGGACGACGACCTCGAGGGGGTTGTCGCCGGTCTTCTCCGCTATCTCGTCGAGCGCCTCGCGGACTATCTTTATCGTCTTCTGCTTCTTCCCGGTGTTCTCCTCGCCCGCCATCAGACGGTTGGCGATGCGTTCGACGACGCTTATCTCGCTCTTCTCGAACTGCTTGTCCGCGTGTCTGCCGGCGGTGTGCGCGACGGGAGACAGGTTGATGTAGGGCTTCGTGCTGCGGTCGCCGTACTCTATCTCGTCCTCGTCGACGTCCCACTCGCCGAACAGCTTCGCCTCGGTCATCGTACGGGCTTCTCCTTGTTGCCACGCACCATCTCGATGAGCGCGACGCCGTTGACCTTCTGCACCTTGTAGTTCACTCCGGAGAGGTCGCCCATCGCGCCTCCGCGGGCGCCTCCGATGCCGGTGATGGTGACCTCGTCGTGCTCGTCGATGAAGTCGATGGCTCCGTCTCCGGGACAGAAAGCCGTCACCTGCTTGCCGTTCTTGATGAGCTGGACGCGGACGCACTTCCGTATCGCGCTGTTCGGCTGCTTCGCCTCGATGCCGACCTTCTCCAGCACGATGCCGCGGCCCTGCGGCGCGCCGCCGAGCGGATCGGTCTTCTCCTGCAGTCCACGCGCTCTGCGCGCGTAGTTCCTGTCCTTCCACCGGTCCTTCTGCCGGTCCTTCTTCAGCTTCCGGGCTGCGTACTTGCCGTTACCCATTCTTGCCCCACCTATCCCGTCTAACGTATTAAGCGGCGTGGTATCGGGTCGCGACTGCCTTCTCGTTTACGTTTTTTACGTTGCTCCCACGTGCGGGCCTACGCGCAAGATTTATAGTAGTGGTCTCGTATATAGGGAACGATGGACTCTCGACCGAGGGCGAGGTATCTCGTTCTTGTGCTTCTTTTAGCGTCGACCTTGTTCCTCGCGGGATGCACGGACGCCATACGGTTCGGCACCCCGGAGTACCAGGTCGACGCACAGGAAGAGGACGACGCAGCCGACCCCGCGGCCGACGACGTGAACGAGACCGGTGACGTCAACGAGACCTCGTCCGTGGAGGAGACGGTCGACCTCGACGAGGGCTACGTCAGCGCCACCTACGACGACAGCTACGAGAGGGTGAAGGTGGAGCTGACGCGGATGCCCGGTGACGCCGACCGCGTCGAGGTCGACTTCGGCGGCACCGCGACCGCGAAGGCCGCGCTGTACGAGCCCGGCGACGAGGTCGTTCTCACCAGCGAGAAGCTAATAACTCGTGGAGGCGCCGAGGACATGAGCCGACAGCTCTACAGTCCGTCCGGACAGGGCGGCTTCTCGGGAGTGAAGTACGGTGAGACCGTCGAGGTGGCTGCCCGAGCCGTCTCGGCGGACTCCCGAACGCTGGTATACGAAGAGGAACGTGTGCTCGGGGCCGACGAGGTGCAGGCGAACGTCGAGTACTTCTTCGACAGCGGACGCGACGAGGTAGTCATCGTCTACGCCAGCAACGTCAACGCCGACTACCTCGACGCCTCGATACAGTACGACGGCACCACGGTCGCGGAAGCCCGTCTTAACGAGCCAGGGGACGAGGTCCGGATGTCCGCCGACACACCCTTCCTGCACACCTCCGGGAAGGCAGAGAACCTGATGGCGACGGAGCTGGAGGAGAACGTGGAGGAGCACCGTAGCGAGTTCGAGGAGCTCCACGAGGAAGCCAGGTACGAGTTCAGGATGGCGGTGCGCTCCAACTTCGAGTACCCCACGCCGGGTATGTCCAAGAGCGACCGCGAGGAGAGGCAGAGGCAGCTTCACCAGCTCCAGCGAGCAGCAGACGACGTCCACGAGGAGTTCGACGAACTCGAGAGCCTGGGCGACAGCGTCGAACACCTCGACAGGGCCGACGGAGGGAACGGTGATACCGAGGAGCTCTCCGACTACCAGGAGACCGTCAACGACCTCGCGGACGACTGGGACAACACAGACGACTTCACGGACGTCGGCAACGGCGAAGTCGGCGACCTCGAGAGCGACGTCGATAGCGACCTGTCGACGACGACGAACCAGTTCAAGCGTCCCGACGAGGACGAGATAATGACCGTCGAGGTCACTGCACACGTCGCACCGAAGACCACGAGGAGCGGCGTCAGGGTACGAGGTGGCACCGAGTCCGAGATACTGTCGTACCAGGGCGCCCTCAGGTCCGACGGATACAGCGAGTCGGTCAACGGCACCGTCGACCTCAGGACCAGAGAGGTGATGGACTCGGGCGGCTCGGACGACGCAGGTACCTACGCGTCTCTGGACACCGAAGCTGTCGCCGACAGAGTACGCTCGATCCTGAACCAGGAGGCGGAGGATACCGAGCTCCAGAGCACGTTCGAGAGATCGAGCAACCTCGACAGGGCGGCGGAGGAGAACAGTGAGAGGCTGGCTTCGAACGTCGACCTTCAGGCCCACATGACCGACGTAGAGTCGGGAGAGCTGCCCGCAGCCTCCAGCAGGGAGAACCGGGTGGCACGCATGTCGCGGCACGCAGCCACCTCGTGCGCAGGGGCTACCGATGAATACCCGTTCAACGTCGGTGACGTCGTCCAGCTGACCGACGACGAGACAGGCGAGGTTACGCACATAGCTTCGTCGGCTACGTCCTTCCGGATGGCGGACGACACACGTCACAGAGTGTCGAACTACCTGCTGTACGACCTCACGAGCGCGTGGCGTAGCGGCGGCGAGAACGTAGCGGCGGTGACGCCCGACGAGGCCGAAGCCCACGGAGGAGGCGTCGAAGGTGTCGCGGATGCAGCGGTGGAGGAGTTCCAGGACTCCGGCGGCTGGATGGACGGTTCGTTCGACACCCACGGGGTCGGAGTGACGACGACCGAGCAGGGCGTCGTTTACGTCACCAGGACGATGTGCTGACGCGGCGGCCGTCGACAAAGCTTTTCCTCCTGCCTGCTCTACCGGGTTCATGACGCTTGACCCCGTCCACTTCGACGGGATAGCGACCCTTACCAGGCAGGTCGACGCCGACTTCGACGACTCCGACGAGGACGAGACGGCGAACGACCTCTGGAGCGCGCTCGACCCGCTCTACATGGACGGCGAGAGGAAGCTCTACCCCGTCGACTCGCTGGAGCGCCGGTGCGTTCCCTACGAGGAGATGGCTCTCGTGGACGACGAGTATCCCACCCAGCACGGCCTCGACAGCGGCACCCTGAACCCCACGAGGTTCACCAACGGCCTCGTCGTCGACGTCGCCCACGCCGCGATGGCGTCGGAGCCCAGCGACCTCGACCTCCACCGCAGCCGGACGGTCGTCGAAGCGGTGTACTCGTCGGACCACTCGACGTCGCTGGGCGAGGAAGGTCTGTCTTTCGACGACGACGCCGCCGACGGATACGTGGTGCAGGCGCCGAGCCGGATGTCGCGTCTCCAGAACGAGGTGGTGCACGCCTACGCGCTGTACCTCGCGGAGTCCCGGCACGCGCTCGAACACCTCGACGACGTCGACGACCTGCTCTTCCTCGACGGACCGCTGTACCCGAAGGGCGTGGTCAAGTGGGTGGGAGAGGGCGAGGCCGTGGTGGCCGACGCGGAGCCGACCAAGGAGGTGCTGGAGAACTACACGGAGATGGTCGAACGAGCCGTCGAACGCGGCGTCCCAGTTGTCGGGTTCGTGAAGAACCCCTCGGGGGGTCAGGTGGTGAGGGCGCTGTCCGGGTCTCCCTGGATGGACGACGCGTCCTTCTTCAGGTTCGCTCTGAAGTCGGAGGACGACGTGCTCGGCTACACCAACTGGTTCGTCTCCGAGTTCTACGTCGACCGCGGAGACCCGTTCGCCTCCCACCCCGCGGAGTGGACGGAGCACAGCCTCGACGAGGAGGACTACCGGCCGGCGTACATGGCGGTGCACGACCCCCGGGACGGACTGGTGTTCAAGGCGGAGGCGCCTCTGGCGTTCGTAGGCGACGAAGACACTAGAGAGGCTCTGACGCGGCAGGTTCTGAAGGAGGTGGCGTTGAACCAGGTGCCACGAGCGGTGTCGAAGGCGGACTCGCTGGCGCGGGTGGAGAGCGGTCAGCGGAAGGAGATGCTGCGGAGCCTCGAGCAGTCGCTCGGGGTGGAGCGGGACAGGGGTTTCGACGAGGAGAGATGGGGGTACGCGAGGTCGAGGTCGGGTCTGACGCTGTAGAGGGGTGAGGAACGAGCGGTTGTCGGAAGGATTGATATGACGCTTGTTACCACAGGTTAGGGGTGGGTTTATATGTATCGAAGTCTATATTATAAACATAATGGTAGAGGACACCCGCGAGTCCGTACGGGAGTACGAGCACGAGGAGGAGCGGGGGAAGGAGCAGGAGACCGAAGCCGGGGAAGACGAGGATCTCGTATGTCCCGAGTGCGGGAGCGAGAACCTCGTCAGCGACGCGGAACGCGCCGAGGTCGTCTGCGACGACTGCGGACTCGTAGTCGAGGAGGACCAGGTCGACCGCGGACCCGAGTGGCGGGCGTTCGACAGCGACGAACGCGACGACAAGAGCCGCGTCGGCGCCCCCATGACGAAGCGGATGCACGACAAGGGCCTGACGACGAACATCGACTGGCGGGACAAGGACGCGTTCGGCCAGTCGCTGTCGGCGGACCGCCGCGCCCAGATGAAGCGGCTGCGGAAGTGGCAGAACCGCATCCGTACGAGCGGTTCGAAGGAGCGCAACCTCCAGTTCGCGCTCGGCGAGATAGACCGGATGGCGAGCTCGCTCAACGTACCCGAGTCGACGCGGGAGATATCGTCGATGATATACAGGAGAGCGCTCGACGAGAACCTCCTGCCGGGTCGCTCGATAGAGGCCGTCAGCGCGAGCGCGCTGTACGCCGCCTGCCGACAGGAGAACATCCCCAGGTCGCTGGACGAGATAAGCGAGGTGTCGCGCGTCGACAAGCAGGAGGTCGCCCGAACCTACCGGTACATCGCCCGACAGCTCGACCTCGAGATAGGGCCGACGAACCCCGCGGAGTTCGTGCCGCGTTTCGCCAGCGAGCTCGGCCTCAGCGAGGAGGTCCAGCAGAAGGCCATCGACATAATCGACGAGACCGCGGAGAAAGGCCTCCTCAGCGGCAAGAGCCCGACGGGCTACGCCGCCGCGGCCATCTACCTCGCGTCCATCCTCTGCAACGACAAGCGCACGCAGAAGGAGGTCGCCGACGCCGCCAACGTGACCGAGGTCACGATACGCAACCGGTACCACGAGCAGGCTGAGGCCATCGGCGCGGGCGTGTAGGCACGATTCTCTCTTACTCAAATCTCTCTTTTAGCTTAAGTAATTTTTTGTCGTGACACCCCGAACCACGGGGTATGCGCAGAAGGGAGTTC
>CAZXNG010000063.1:2578-6692 GCA_964642065.1 uncultured Halobacteriales archaeon | reverse complement strand
CGACGGCTGTCGCCAGCGCGGCTGCGAGCGCGGAGCACCACCAGGTGGTGCGGAGCCAGACTGGCGCGTCGACGACGTAGGTCGGCAGTAGCGTCTCTCGGTGCCCCGACATGGCTACTACAAGTCGACTGTAATTAGTTAAAGTTTTGTTGGTTTAGTGTCCGTGGAGACTCATGAGACGAGCAACACGGATGGCGCTGGTCGCCGCCGCGGTTCTCCTCGTCGCCGCCGCGGCGACGGGTACAGCGACAGCACAGTCCTGCGACTTCCCCTACGAGACCGTCGACGAGACCGGAGAGACCGTGGTCCTGGAAGAGAGACCGGAGCGCGTCGTCACCCTGACACCGAGCACCACGCAGATATTCGTAGAGCTCGGCGAGATAGACAGGGTGGTTGGCACAGAGACCAACTCGATACAGCAGTATCCCGAGGCGTCCAACGTACCCGACGTCACCGAGGACCCCGACGACCCGACCCAGGTATTCGGAGACGGCACCGCCGAGAACATCATAGAGAAGAACCCCGACCTCGTGATAGGAGCAGCGCAGATAGCTACCAACCCCATCATAGGCGAGCTACGGGACGCAAATATAACGGTGTACGTGGCTGGAAGTGCGAAGGACCTCTCGGACATCTACGACAAGGTGGAGGAACAGGGACGCATTCTCGGAAGCTGCGGCTCCGCGGACGACGTCGTGAACTGGATGAAGGTCCAGGTCGGCACCGTAAGGAACGCCGCCTCGTACTCCGATCAGGTCGACGTCTACTACCACGGCGGGAACTGGCCGACCGGATACACCACCGCCTCCGAGGCCACGTTCATCGGGAACATGGTCGACGTCGCCGGAGGCCGTATGATAGTCAGAAGCCGTGACTACCAGACCAACTGGCCGTACGGACTCAACGACGAAGACATCATAAACGAGTTCTCGGGCGACAACCCCGACTGGATAATCAGACCGGATTCGCCCATGACCCAGTACGACGTACCCTCCGACGCCTACTGGCAGAACACCACCGCTGTCTCGGAGGACCAGGTGCTCGACCTACATCAGAACTACCTGCAGCAGTCCGCCCCGCGAGTAGTGATACCTCTCGAGACCATGGCGAGAGCCTTCCACCCAGAGTGGTTCGAGCTCTCGCGTGAAGACGAAGACACAAGTCCAGGTGGAGGGGTTACGGAGGACTACGTCGAGTGGGGTGACGGCACCTACGAGATTCCGCTGGAATCCGGTGCGACGGGTTCCGTCGTGTACCCGCCAGGGAAGGTGCAGGAGATCGCCTTCGACGAAGTCGGAGACGGAAACGTGTTACTCTCGATGTCGGACGACGTCGAGACCCCGGGCGAGACGGGGTACGGGTTCGAGATATCTCCGCCTGAAGGCCTGTTCCGGGGCTCCGTGACCGTCGAACCTTCCGACTCGGCACCTGTGGAGGACCAGCGGATAGCGAAGGAGGAAGACGGAGACTGGAGACTTCTGGAGACGAAGGTAGTCGAAGACGAAAACGAACTGCTGTACGCCAACACCTCGTTCTCACAGTTCGCAGTCGTCGCTGCGACTCGACCGGAAGCCGAGATATCCGTCATCGACCGCAGCTCCACCTCGCTGGCGCTCTCGGCGTCGAACTCCTCCGACGAGTACGGCGAGGTGACGTCTTACACCTGGTCCGTCGGCGACGAGGAACAGACCACGGAGGAGGTCGTGGTGGACGTCGAAGGCAGGGAGACCCTGAACGTCTCGCTGGAGGTGGTGAACGACGCCGGCCTGTCGTCCGTCGCCAACGAGAGCTTCGAGTTCGAACGAGCCGAGGCTTCCGAGGAAGACGGGGAGACGGTCGAAAACGAGACCAGCGCCGACGAGGAAGAGACATCCGGAGACGATGGTTCGGAGGGCGACGCCCCCCTGCCTGGCTTCGGCGCGGTCGCGGCGCTCGCGGCCCTGCTCGTCTTGTCGGTTACGCGAAGGCACGACCTCCTGTAGCACCGCTGGAGGCTCTACCGGTCCGACGGAGGGTAGGAACTACTGGAAGTCGTCTACGACGCGGTCTATGCAGCCGTGTCCTTTCCGGAAGTAGCTGAAGTGGTCGGGGACGTGGTTGACGTTGTGGTCGAAGTAGTTGTCGGGCGTCGGTCCGGCGGCGCCGGTTCCGCCGAGGGCGTCGTTTAGCTCGGCGGCGCGGTAGTACTCGTTCAGGGTTCCGTCGTGGCGTATCCAGTAGTTGTGCACCTGCTTCGCCGCGTCCCGCACGCCCTTGTAGTACCGGCCTCCCTTCGCCACGGTGTCGCTGTCGACGCCGGCGCCGAGCATGCTGACGGACTCCACGACGTCCTCCTCTCCGGAGCGCTGGAGGACGCGAAGGCTCTCGAGCGCGGGGCCGGCGCCCAGCGAGTTCGTGACGTAGCGCACCGGGACGTCGTGTTCGGTTCGGTAGTCGTAGGTGAACTGCGCGAGCTTCGGGCCGTTCCTCCGTCCTATCTCGATGCCCTTACGCCAGGTAGGTCCGTGGCCGTCGGTGTCCCAGGTGAAGCCGACAACGGTTCCGTCGTAGCCGCCGCCCTTCCTCAGTGCGCCCTCCATCATGGACATCCGGCCGAGCGAAGCCCCCCGGTTGGCGAGCCAGCCGTGTACGAACACGGTGAGCTCGTCGACGTCCTCCGAATCGGGGAAGTCTCCCTCGAGCTCTTAGTCGGTGTGGCTGTGTCCGGACTTCAGCCTGACCTCGCTCGCGGTGTCGACGACCGTCAGCGGGAAGATTAGGGAGGGACGAGAGTCCTGTAGCTCGGAGGTCGGTCGGACCTCGAAGTGACCGCGGGTCGACACCCGTGGGAAGTCCTCGTCGACGCGGTCGGCTCGCTGGTGTACCAGCTCCTCGAAGCCCATGGCGAAGAACGCCATCCCCGCGGTGTGTTTCAGGCTCTTCCGGAGGTTCATCAGGCTTCGTTGCCGGTGGACACGTAAACATCTTTCCGAACAAGCAACTATGGAGAAGTTTCTTATTTCTCCAGAAGTCCGGCGGCCGACAGCCTACCGCAACTACTCCCAGACGAACTCCCCGTCTTCCTGCACCACCTTGCCGTCGAACTCGACACGCCCGCCGGATACGTCGCGTATCATGTCGACGTGCACGGCGCTGTCGTTCCCCTCCCTGTCTTCACCGACGTTCTCGTCGTACGCCCGACCCAGAGCCATGTGGACGGTCTCCCCCATCTTCTCGTCGAACAGCATGTTGCTGGTGAACCTGTCTATCTCCCGGTTCGTACCTATCCCGAGCTCCCCGAGACGACGCGCGCCCTCGTCGGTATCTAGCAGGTCGTCGAGAGCCTCCTCGTTCCTCTCCGCCGAGTGCTCGACGACGACGCCTTCCTCGAACTCGAGGTAGACGCCCTCCATCCGCCTGCCCTGATGTATCAGGGGTTTGTCGAACAGCACGTGTCCCTCGACGCTTTCCGGCACCGGGGCGGTGAAGACCTCGCCGCTCGGGAGGTTGTGCTTCCCGGAGCTGTTGACCGCGTGCATGCCGTCGACGCTCATCGTTACGTCGGTGTCTTCGGCTACGACGTGGACCTCGCTGGCCTCCTCGAGACGCTGTCTAAGCTCCTCCTGAGCGTCGTGGACCTCCTGCCAGTCCCTCAAGGTGGCACTGTAGACGAAGTCCCGGTACGCCTCCGTCGACATCTCGGCGTTCTGCGCGAACGACCTCGTGGGATGCTGGGTGAGACACCACTTCTTCGACAGCCGCTCCTCGGTTATCGGCTTCGTCACCCGGCTGCGCTCCGCCAGCGTCTCGCCGTCGACGTCGCTCATCTCGTTGACGTTGGAGTCGCTGCGTACGTGTACGGCGGCGTCCGCCTCCTCGTACAGCGCGAGCAGGTGCTCCGGAAGCGTGAACTCTCCGTCGTGCGCCCGGAGGTAGGCGCGGCCCGCCTCGTCGGAGGAGTAGAGGGTGACGACGTTGCCGCCGCGCTTCCCTATCTCCTCGTTCAACGCGACGACGAGCTCGTGGGCGTCGGGGCTGGCGGTGACGACGACGTCCTCGTCCTCCTCGAGCTCGATGCTCCAGTCACAGATTATCTCGGCGTGTTCCCTGACTCTCGGGTCCATGTGGGTCGCTG
>CAZXNG010000063.1:0-2478 GCA_964642065.1 uncultured Halobacteriales archaeon | reverse complement strand
TCCTCGAACAGCATCCCGAGGAGACGTCGGAAGAACTCCGCGAGCAACGCGTACAGCGCCCGTCTGCTGCCGTCGCCGGAGGAGCCAGGTTCGATGGAGATTTCTTCAGCGTCGTCCTCTGCCTCCGGTTCGTCGTCTTCAGCCATGGACGTACCTCTGCTCTACCCCCCTTCCCACGGTTATCTCCTCGTCGTCCCCGAAGCCGAAGGTGACGCGTCGGTCCGCGGCCTCCACGAACGAGAGGTCGTCGATGGTACGGACGAACCGTAGCGTACCGCCCGCAGGCTTGAACGCTATCTCGCCGGTCTCGCTCCGGATCTCAATCCTCCATCCCTCGCCGTTGGCGTGGAACTCTCCGGAGTCTACGTGGACGCGGGTGGTGAGCAACATGTCGCCGAGCACCAGACGGAGATCCTCGACGAGCTCCGCTGCTTCAGCCGCCGAAGCTTCTTCCGCGTCGATGGTCTCGACCCCTTCTTCCATGTGCCGTGAGACGGGTCGAGGCGGCATAAACCCGGCGGGGTTTATCGACCTTCAGGGAAAGGCCGCAGGTGCGCAGGCGACGAGACCTCGATATACAGCGCTCTGGTAGGATGCGTACGTATCGTTTTTTGTCGCCGGCGCGCCTGGGTCAGATATGGAGCAGGTGTTCGCGCCGTGGCGTATCGAATGGGTGAGACGTGACGAGGACTACGACGGATGCGTCTTCTGCGAGATGCGCGACTCCGGCGACGACCGCGACGCCCGCGTCGTCGCGCGTTCCTCGCACTCTTTCGTCGTCCTGAACAACAGCCCCTACAACCCCGGACACGTCATGGTGGTGCCACACGAGCACACCGGCGACTACGGCGCGCTCGAAGACGACGCGCTCGTCGACCACGCGCGTCTCAAGCAGGCGACGTTCGACGCTCTCCGCGCCTCGTTCGACCCGGACGGCTTCAACTCCGGCCTGAACCTCGGCTCCGGCGCCGGCGGCTCCATCGGCGACCACCTCCACACGCACGTCGTACCGCGGTGGACGGAGGACACGAACTTCATGCCTGTGACGAGCGACACCAAGGTCATCGTGCAGGCGCTCGAGGAATCCTACAACGAGCTCCACGAGGCGTTCGCGTCGCTGGAGTCGACGGAGGATACCGGGGACGGTGCGGTGGAGCTAGTCTCGTAGCTCGAAGACGTAGCCCGCCGGCGAACGGACGAGCGCGATACGGTCACCCCAGGGCACCGTACGCGGCTCCTGTACGACCTCACCGGCTCCCTCCGAGACGCGTTCCACCGTCTCCTCCACGTCGTCGACCTGTAACGCGAAGACCGCTCCGTCACCGCGCGCAGGAGGCTCCGGCGGCACGCGCAGCCCGTACTCGTCGAAGGTGTCGTCGTCGAAGTCCTCCTGGACCTTGAACCGTACGCCGTCAGCCTCGTACTCGACGCTTGTGTCGCCGACGCGTTCGGGCTCCAGTCCGAGGCCGTCCTCGTAGAAAGGACGTGCCGTGGCGAGCGACGTTGTCGTGACGAATATCTGGACTACCTCGACCATCTTTCAGAATACGTCGGTCTCGGGTGACAAGGCACTGACGAACCTTGCGTCAGCTGAAACCGACCGTGCGCTCCCAGGCGACGACGACGGTCGGAAGGAGGAAGAGCGAGGTCAGGTAGGCGTAGAAGACGCTGGACGCCGTCAGGAGGCCGAACGCCGCGAGCGCGGGGTTGAGCGCGAGTCCGATGACGCCGACGCCGAACACCGTGGTGAGCATGCTGCCGGTGAGGGCGCCGCCGGTTCCGACGACGGTGCGCCGGAGCGCGGGCACCAGCTCCTTCTCTTCGAACTCGTCGGCGAAACGGTGGACGACGTGTACCGAGTAGTCGATGCCGAGACCTATCGTTATGGCGAGTATCGTGCCGTTGATGGCGTTGAAGCGTATCCCCGCGAGACGCATGGTTGCGACGACGAGGACGACGGTCGCGAGGATGGGGAACGTGTTGACGACGCCGAGAGCGGGTCTGCCCTGAAGCAACCAGTAGACCGCGACCAGGAAGACCGACGCTCCCACGAGCGTCAGCACGAGGCTCTCGACGACGGTGTCGAATATGAGGGCGGTGGCCTCCTGGAAGATGACGGCGAACCCCGTCGGCGACGCGTCGTACCTATAACGGTCCGCGACGTCGTAAGCGTCCTCGGTTATCGCGGTGTCGTCGGAGTCTCCGTCGACGGCGTAGACGACGCGGGCGCTCCTCCTTCCGTCGCTGACGAAGCTGTCTATCGAGCCGCCGCGTTCGGTCGATTCCAGCCGGTCGTATATCTCCCCGAGGTTGGTCTCGGGTACTCCGTCGGAGTCGACGTCGTTCCTTCGGACGAGAGCCCCGAACTCCGGGTCGCGGTCGGCTACCGACGCTATCAGGTCGTTCACGCTGTCGTCGTCCGCCCTTGCGCCGTCGCGCTCGAACGTCGGAGGTGGAAGGCTGCCGGCCTCCCGAATC
>CAZXNG010000062.1:0-6772 GCA_964642065.1 uncultured Halobacteriales archaeon | reverse complement strand
CCCGCTAGCTCGGCGACCACCTGATATGCCTCCCTCCGGAGGTCCTCGAGGTAGTCCTCGTCGAGGTCGTAGTGCTCGACCGTGGCTTCTGCGTCGTGGAGCGCGGGCCGGTGGCTCTCGTACGCGCGTCCGTCGCCCTTGAGGTACGCGAGCGCTGCTTCGGCGCGGTCGATGGTGTGCTGCGCGGCCTCGAGGTTCCAGCGGTCTCGTATCTCCTCGTCGGCGGTGTTGACCTCCTCCGGTCGTATGCTGGTGTAGACGTCGTCGCTGTCGTCGGGCTTGTAGGTGCGGGCCTTGCCGACGACGCTGACGAACTCCGGGGTGTCGAGGTCGCGGAAGAACGAGACGGCGTCCGGCTGGTACTGGCCTGCGTACACCATGTAGGTCGCCGTGGGGTCGCTGACGCGGACGCGGTAGTAGTCGTCGCCGACCTCGTCGACCTCGGTGACGACTCCGACGACGAACAGCCGGTTGACCTTCGCCCCCGTCGGCGTCACGACGTAGTTGGGCGCGCGTTCGTCGTCGCCCTCCTTGAACGACATGTCGCTGTCGTTGTACTCGTGGGCGAACAGACGCCACGCGACCTCCCGTCGGATGCCCTCGCTAGACATCCTCGAGCACCTCCAGCGCCAGCCCCTCGACGTCGTCGGCGACCTCCTCGATCTCGTTGGCGTCCATGTTGGCGCCGTAGTCTCCGACGCTGACGTTGCCGCGCACCCGCCACCGTCGGCCGACGGCGCGCTCCCTTATCGTCTCCGTAACTGCTTCGCGGTCCATCGCTTCTCTTGCCTCCTCACGTGCACCTTCGAGCGTGTCACCGTAAATCTTCTCCGTGAGCTCGCGGCCGGCGATGAGGTTGAGCGCGCCGGTTCCGTCGTCGAGCACCGCCTTCACCCGCATGTCGAGCTCCGCGTCCACCTCTCCGTGAGACCTGCAGCTGCCCTTCTGCACGACGCGGCCGCAGTCGGGGCAGCGTTCGACGATGCCGCTGCCTTCCTTTATCGAGAGCACGTCGCCGCTGACGACGACGTCGAAGTCACCGCCTTTCTCGACGGTCTCCGCGATAGCGGTCTCCGGCGGCGCGTCGCCGACGTCGACGCCCGCACCGTCCAGCACCTCTACCTCGGTGTACTCCCCCATGTTCACCTGCGGGAGGCCGCGGTACTCGTTGACGTAGGCGTTCTCCAGTCTGACGGCGTCGCCTTCGTCGAGCGCGCGGTTCTCCCAGTCTGTGAACGGCAGACGCGCCGTCGAGTCGCCAAGGGTGCCGGAGGTGATGGTCGTCTCGCCGTCCCTGCCATCTATCGTGCGTTCCTCGCTCTCGACGACCTGAGCAGTCAGCGCGACGTCGCGGTCGCCGTCCTCGAGCTCCTCCAGCGCGCGCTCGCCCGGAGGCTCGTGCTCCGTCTCGACGTCTTCCGCGGGTTCGACGCGGCTGCCGCCGCCGAGGTTGAGCTGGGGTTCTCCGTTCCACTCCCTGACCTCCGCGCCCTCGATGCGGACGGAGCCACCGGGTTCGAGGTCGAAGTCCTCCCACGAGGTGTAGCTGATGACGCCGGAGGAGTCCGCGACCTCCCCCTCCACGATGGTCGTCAGGTCGCCGCCGGCGTTGACCGACCGCTTCCCCGCCGTGAGGACGTCGACCTCTACCGAGACCTCTCCGTCACCGACCGACAGCGACTCGACGTCGACGGGTTCGCGGACCCCCGTCTCGTCGTCCCCCTCGCTGTCGTACCTCCTTCGGACGGTGCGGAGCGCCTCCTCCATCGGCACGCTGTACTCCAGGAGGTTCTGGAGACGGCTCTCGACCTCCTCGGGGTCGGCCCCGACCTCCTCCGATATCTCCCTCGCTCTAGAGGCGACGTTTGTTTCTCCCTGGGTGTCGCCCATTACCACTCCTTCGTCGACGCGGGTATAAAAAGTTGGCAACGGCGGACGCTGGCGGCTCCGCCGGCGTCGTATCACCGACGGTACGTCGAAGCAGACGGCGTCGACGGCTCCGTATCCCCGACGGGACTTCGGACCGTACGGCGTCGACGACGCCTCGATCGGGACGGCTCCGTCCGCCGCGGCGAACGCAGCCATATCCAAAGATAAGTGTCGCCGCCTCCCCTACACGTGGGTATGACAGATAGATCGGAGTCCAAGGACCTGTTCGACCGCGCGATGCGGGTGATGCCGGGCGGCGTGTCGTCGCCGGTGCGCAGCGTCGAACCCTACCCGTTCTTCGTCGAGAGCGCGGACGGCGCTTACGTCACCACGGAGGACGGCGACAGATTGGTCGACTACTGCATGGGCTACGGACCGCTGCTCCTCGGCCACGGCCTCCCCGACGAGGTACGGGAGGCCGTCGACGCTCAGATAGACGACGGGGTACTGTACGGTGCGCCCACTCGTCTGGAGGTCGAGTTCGCGGAGCACGTCGTCGACCGCGTGCCGTCGATGGAGATGCTGCGGTTCGTCAACAGCGGGACCGAGGCGACGATGAGCGCCGTCAGGGCGGCGCGTGGATACACGGGGAACGACAAGATAGTGAAGGTCGAAGGTGGGTTCCACGGCGCCCACGACGGCGTGCTCGTGGAAGGCGGCAGCGGGCTGTCGACGCTGGGTACGCCGGACAGCGACGGGGTCCCGCGGTCGTTCACCCGTCATACGCTGCAGGTGCCGTTCAACGACGCCGACGCCGTCGAGCGGGTGCTCGAGGAGTTCGACGACGTAGCCTGCGTGCTCGTGGAACCGATGATGGGGAACTGCGGCCCCGTCGAACCCGAGGACGGCTATCTCGAACGGCTGCGGGAGCTGACACGGGAGCACGGAGTCCTCCTGGTGTTCGACGAGGTCATCACGGGGTTCCGGCTCGGAATAGGCGGCGCGCAGGAGCGGTACGACGTCGAACCCGACCTCACGACGTTGGGGAAGGTTGCGGGCGCAGGCTTCCCCGTCGGCGTGTTCGGCGGACGCCGCGACGTCATGCGTGAGGTCGCTCCCAGCGGCGACGTCTACCAGGCCGGCACCTTCAGCGGCCACCCCGTCACCGTAGCCGCAGGCCTCGAAGCCCTCCGGTACGTGGAACGCGAGGACGTGCTCGGCGACGTCGACGTGCTCGGCGAGGATCTCAGGAGCGGCCTCCGGGACGTCGTCGAGGACGTCCGGCCGGAGTACTCGGTCGGTGGCGTCGCCTCCGTGTTCAAGGTGTTCTTCACCGAGGACGGAGAGCTGCCCCGCGACCGCGACGACGTCGACGCCTGCGACACCGAGCGCTGGCGACGTATCTTCTGGACGGAGATGCAGGACCAGGGCGTCTTCCTGCCGCCGAGCCAGTACGAGAGCCAGTTCGTGTCGTACAGCCACACCGGGGAGGACGTAGAGGAGACGATAGAGGCGTACGAAGAGGCGTTGAGGTGAAAGCCTTGGTGTCAGGGTCGTCGAGAATCTTCAGGGGGTTCAGACGGTGAAGGTCGGCACCAGGGGGAGCAGGCTCGCACACGCGCAGACCGACCTCGTCGAACGGGGGCTGCACGGCGTCGACGTCGAACGCGTCGAGGTCGAGACCAGCGGAGACAGCTGGGAGGGCGACGTCGAGGAGCTCGGCACCCAGGGTGTGTTCGTACGGGAGCTCGACGTCATGGTCGCGGAGGGTGAGCTCGACGCCGCCGTCCACTCGATGAAGGACATGCCGACGGAGCGCCCCGAAGACGTCGAGGTCGCCGCAGTGCTCGAACGTCCGACGGCGTACGACGCCCTCGTCACCGCGGACGGAGGGTCGGTAGACGAGCTGCCGGAGGACGCGGTCGTAGGGACGTCGAGCGCCCGCAGACGGGCTCAGATGCAGCGGTACCGTCCGGACGTCGAGGTCGATGGTCTCCGAGGTAACGTACCCACGCGGGTGGAGAAGGTCGAGGACGGCGACTACGACGCCGCCGTACTGTCGCTCGCAGGGCTCCAGCGGCTGAATCTCGACGTCGAACACGAGGTGCTGCCGCCCGCGGACTTCGTGCCCTCCGCCAACCAGGGCGCGGTCGCCGTCGTCGCACTCGACAAGTCCGACGCCTTCGAACAGCTGCACCGGCTCGACGACAAGCGGACGCGGGTCGAGACCACCGCGGAGCGCGTCGTGCTCTCCCGCGTCGGCGGCGGCTGTGTCGTGCCGCTCGGCGTGCATGCGGTGCTCCGCGGAGAGGAGATAGAGGTGACCGCGGAGGTCGTAACCGCTGAGGGACAGGCGAGGGTCGAGGAACGGTACCCCGTGGAGAGCTACATAGAGGGCGCGGAGGACGTCGCCGACGAGCTCGTCGACCGGGGAGCGCTTGAGCTGCTGGAGGAGGCGGGTTGACGTGGCGACGGTAGCGGTGTTCCGGCCGGACGACGAGCGGCTGGAGCGCAGCCGGAGGGCGCTGGAGGAACGGGGTCACGAGGTCGTAGCCGACCCACTGCTCGAGGTGGAGGCCACCGGAGCAAGCCCGAGAGACGACGCCGATGTCTACGTCTTCACCAGCGTCACCGGAGCACGTTACGTCGACGAACAGCCCGAAGGCGTAGTCGCGGCCGTGGGGCCGAAGACCGCGGAGGCGCTCCGCTCACACGGCGTCGACGTAGACGTCGTCCCCGACGACTACTCCAGCACCGGACTCGTCGACGCTCTGTCCGACCACGTGGAAGGCCGGCGCGTCGAGGTGGCCCGGAGCAGCCACGGCAGGGACGTCCTACTCGACGGCCTCGTCGACGCAGGCGGCTACGTCCACGAGACCGTGCTCTACAGGCTCGTGAAGCCCGAAGATGGAGGCAGGAGAACTCTGGAGGCTGTGGAGAGCGGTGACCTAGACGCCGTGTTGTTCACCTCCTCCCTCACCGTCGAACACCTGCTGAAGGAGGTCGAGCCGGAGGAGCTCGCCGACGTCGTGGTCGGCGTAATCGGCGAACCCACGCGCGAGACCGCGGAGGAGATGGATGTAGACGTCGACTTCGTAGCGGACGACGAGACCTTCGAGTCCCTGGTCGAAGCCCTCGATAGACACCTCTGACCGAGTGTGGACAGACTGAATAGCGTCGGAAAGCTCAGCTCTCTTCTTCGTCTTCCGTCAGGTCGGGCTGCGGTGCGTCCGCCTCCGGCAGGTCCTCCCCCTCGTCAGCGTCCATCTGACCCTCCCCGGGGGCCGGGATGCCGCTGTCCGCGTCGGCATCACCCTCGATGGTCTTGGTCTCGGTGTCCGAGGATTCGGTGTCACGGGTCTCCGACTCCCCGGAGGATTCGACATCGGTGCGGCTCTCGACCGCATCCGTGGTAGCTGCGTCCTCGCTCTCCAGCTCCTTCTGTATCTCCTCGGGCTCCATCTCGCCCTCCTGCAGCATCTCCTCGTACCTCTCGGCCTTCTTTCGTATCTCGTCGATGTCCTCGTCGTCGTCAATCTCGGTCTCGATGACCGTCTCCTCCTCCTGTATCCAGGCGATACAGAGCGAGCCACCTATCATTCCGAGGAGGGTGCCGAGACCCAGGCCGCCGAAGGTGCCGCCGACGATGGACAGTATAGCCATCACGATGCCCGTCAGCCCCGCGAGAGTCGATATCTGAGGTATAGACAGCGCGGCGATGCCGCTGAGGAATACGAAGAACGCGAACAGCATGCCGATGAGTCCGATGACCTCCCCGGTGCCGCCGGTGAAGGCGAAGCCCTCAAGGGTCACCAGGGGGATGTACGCGAGCACGAGGCCGCTGAGCACCAGGAGCAGGCCGCCCCAGAACGGCCGCTGGCTCTTCCAGTCGTCGAACTTCTCCTTCCTGCTCTCGTAACCCCTGTAGCCCTTGACGACGGGCTTCAGGACCGTCTTGGTCGCGGATGATACCATCGTGATGTGTTTAAGCTGGAGCGTTTATTAATGTATCCGTCGGTGTAGGCTTCATTCAGAGGGTCAGGGCACGGGACAGGTGTCGTCGGCCAAGACCTTCGGAGGGTCAGGGGTCTGGCTCGTGTTGTAGTACTCCATCTCTAACGAGAGGTAGGGCATGCTCAGCACCTCGAACGACAGGAAGTGGGCCCGTGCCGTGGCGTTCTCGAGGAAGACCTGGTTGTCTCCCTGAGCGGTGCCCGAGACGGTGAACTCGCCCGTCGAGCCCAGACGTGGTGCCGCTGCGGTACCGTTGCTGAAGCTCTCCTTTATCTCCGTGTCGAACGCACGTAGCTTGTCCGCCTGCAACGAGGTGACCGTGAAAGACGCGTTACCGAGAGTTACGTTACCCTGCTCCGGCGCGCTGTTCTGCTGGCCGAGGTTCACCCTGACGAACTCCATGCCCGTAATCGGAGGCGTCGGGATGTCCTTGTAGAGCTGGATCTCCTCTCCCACAGGTACCTCGGCGTCCGCGAGGTCCGCCTTCAGCTGTGGCAGCGTCACAGAATCCCCTTGGTGTGTGCTCGAGTCACCCATCACGACACCCTCGGCCCCCTGGCCCCCTCCTTCCGTGAACTCGCCACCCGTCATCGGACTCGGGCAAGCGGCCGTCGGTCCTATCGCGGGGTATATCTGAACACCCGTCCCCTCCAGACGGGTTATGTCGGCGCCGAAACCACCTATACCCCCGATTCCCAGGAGAGCGAGCGCTCCGTTACTAGATATGATCAGAACGACCACCATCACTGCAACTAGAAGCGACGCACCTGCCGAGCTGAAGAAGACGCGTCCGGAGACCTCTGCGTTCTTCTCCGTCCAGATGTCTCGACGTACGTGACCCTGCCACTGGTGGCGGTCCTCACGCAGCTCCTCCAGCTCGTCTTGGTCG
>CAZXNG010000061.1:0-6792 GCA_964642065.1 uncultured Halobacteriales archaeon | reverse complement strand
TCGCCAGCAGGCTGTCGGCGTCGAGGCTGAAGAAGTAGACGCCGGGTTCGCCGTCGACGGTGACGTAGGTGCGGACGTTGAGCTCCGGCACCCTCACCCCGAGGCGACGTGGAACGCCCTTCGGCCGGACGGCGACGTTCGTGAACGGCACCACAGATATCCACGCGGAGCCGTCGAAGACGTCCGCCTCAAGCGGCTCCGGCAGCACCCCGTCCACCAACTCCATGTCGACGCGGTAGTTCTCGAACAGGAGGTGACGCCAGCCCATCTCCAGAGGGAACATGGTTCGACGTACGTGTTACTGTGAGGTAACTTCTTCTGCTTCGTTCATCTTGAGCGAGCTACGTCGGACTTTCCTGCTCGCTCGTTTCCGCTCGCTGCGCGGGCTGCGGCTGACGTCGCTTCGAATCCCTCTACGCGGCTCCTGCACTCGCTCACTCGCAGAATTCGTTCGCTCGCTTTGGACCCGTCGGGATTCGAACCCGAGGCCTCTTCCTTGCGAAGGAAGCGATCTACCACTGATCTACGGGCCCTCGTGTGGACGGAAGATGCCGAGGGATAAACAGGTTTTGTTTGAAGGCAGGTCTTCCGGTGTCTCAGTCCTCGAGCTCGATCTCGATGGAGACGTCCTCGGGGACCTGCACCCTCATGAGCTGGCGGAGGGTGCGTTCGTCGGCGTCGAGGTCGACGAGCCGCTTGTGGACGCGTAGCTCCCAGTGCTCCCAGGTGGCGCTGCCTTCGCCGTCGGGGCTCTTCCGTATCGGTATCTCGAGGTCGCGGGTCGGGAGCGGCACGGGGCCGCTGAAGTTCACGCCGGTGCGTTCGGCGATCTCCTTGATCTCGTCGGTGATGAAGTCCAGGTCTTCCGGACTCGTGCCGCTGAGGCGGACCCTTGCCGTCTGCATCTTATCGCTCGTCTACTTCGAGGACCTTGCCGGCGGCGACCGTCTGACCCATGTCGCGGATGGCGAACGAACCCAGCTGCGGGATCTCGCTCGCGGACTCGATGGACAGGGGCTTCTGCGGTCGCACGGTGACGATGGCTGCGTCTCCGGCCTTGATGAAGTCGGGGTTCTCCTCCTCGACGTCTCCGCTCGACGGGTCGAGCTTCTGGTCGATGGACTCCAGCGTGCACGCGACCTGCGCGGTGTGGGCGTGGAAGACCGGGGTGTAGCCGGCGGTGATGACGCTGGGGTGCTGCATCACGACTATCTGGGCCTTGAAGGTCTCGGCGACCGTCGGGGGGTCGCTGGCGGGGCCGCAGACGTCGCCGCGGCGGATGTCGTCCTGTCCGACTCCGCGGACGTTGAACCCGACGTTGTCTCCGGGTCCCGCGTAGTCGACCTCCTCGTGGTGCATCTCGATGGTCTTGACCTCGCCGCCGACGTCGCTGGGCTGGAACGAGACGTTGTCGCCGACGTTCAGGATGCCGGTCTCGACGCGGCCGACCGGGACGGTACCGATGCCGTCGATCGTGTAGACGTCCTGGATCGGGAGGCGCAGCGGCGCGTCCGTCGGCGGCTCGGGCTCCTCGAGGTCGTTGAGGGCCTCGAGGAGGGTCTCGCCGTCGTACCAGGGCGTGTTCTCGGACTCCTCCGAGATGTTGTCGCCCTCGAAGGCGGAGATCGGGATGTAGCTGGCGTCCTCGGTGTTGAACTGGACCTGCTTGAGCAGCTCCTCGACCTCGTTGACGACCTGCTTGTAGTCGTTCTCGTCGTAGTCGACGAGGTCCATCTTGTTGATCCCGACGATGAGCTCGTCGATGCCCAGCGTGCGGGCCAGGAACACGTGCTCCTGGGTCTGGGGCGCGACGCCGTCGTCGGCCGCGACGACGAGCACGGCGTTGTCCGCCTGGCTCGCGCCGGTGATCATGTTCTTGACGAAGTCGCGGTGGCCCGGCGCGTCGATGATGGTGAAGTAGTACTCGTCGGTGTCGAAACGCTGGTGGGCGATGTCGATGGTGACTCCGCGCTCCCTCTCCTCGTCGAGGGAGTCCATGACGTAGGCGAACTCGAAGCCGCTCTTGCCCTTCTCCTCCGCTTCTTCTCTGTACTGTTCTATGACGTGCTCGGGGACGTTCTCCGTCTCGAAGAGGAGACGCCCTACGAGCGTGCTCTTGCCGTGGTCCACGTGGCCGATGACGGCCAGGTTCATGTGGGGCTTGTCTTCAGCTGCCATTTTATGTACCTCTGGTTTCAGGTGGGCTTCGATAGCCACGAACGCTTATTAACTATTTTGGAAAGGGGCCGTGAGAGACCGCAGTAAACCGCTTCCGTCTGTGAATCGTTACCACGGTGTCGGCGGTGCATCGGACGTGCGTCGACAGACTTTCACATACAGCCCACCAACCGACCCTCATGTTCACGGGTATAGTCGAGGAGACGGGTGAAGTCGTAGAGGTCCGCGACGCCGGCCGCCGGCTCCGCGTCTCCTGCGGCTTCGCCGACGACCTCGAGGTGGGGCAGAGCGTAGCCGTCAGCGGCGCTTGCCTCACCGTCGAGGAACACGAAGCCGGGGAGTTCGAGGTCTGGGTGAGCGACGAGTCCCTCGACCGCACCACCCTCGGCTCCCTCGAACGCGGCGACCGCGTCAACCTCGAGCGAGCGCTGCCGGCGGACGGCCGGTTCGACGGCCACGTCGTACAGGGACACGTCGACGCCGCCGTAGAGGTCCGCGGCGTCGAGGAGGACGAAGGCGGCTGGACATACCGGTTCGAGATGCCCGAGGGACACGAGGAGTACGTGGTGGAGAAAGGCAGCGTCGCCCTCGACGGCGTCAGTCTCACCGTCGCGGACGTCGACGGGGGCGGGTTCTCGGTCGCGGTGATACCGGAGACCCGGAGGCAGACGAACTTCGACGGTCTCCGGAGCGGCGACCGCGTGAACTTCGAGGCGGACGTGCTCGCGAAGTACGTGGAGTCGACGGCGGACGCCTACCTCGACGGCTGAGCTAGTCCAGGTAAGTCAGGTAGTGACCGTCCGGGTCACGGAATCTGCGGCCTACGTCGACCTCCTCGACCTCCAGCCTGTCGTCCTCCGGTATCTCTGCCTCACCTTCTGCGACGAAGCCGAGGTCGACGTGGACGCCGCCCTGGCCGTCGGCGAGCCCGAGACGCGGCAGCCAGAGCTCGAGGTCGACGGCGCCGGCGTCCAGCCTCCTGCGGTCGCTCTCTCCCTTTCCGTAGACCTCCGCGCCCAGCTCCGTGTACAGCTCGACCGCGGCGTCGAGGTCCTCCACTTCTAGGACGACCTCGAACAGCCCTGAGATGGGTTCGTCGCCTCCGGTGCCGGCGACCTCGACGCAGTGGCCGTCGGGGTCGTAGAAGTACAGCGAGGTCGTGTCGCCGAACTCGTGGGTCCACGTCGGCAGACCCTCGTCCTCGACGCGCTCCCGCCACCGGTCTATCTCGTCGGCGGGCGCGGAGAGGGCGTAGTGCGTGTGGACGCCGCCGCGCGGCACCGGTCCTGGCGCGCGGAGCACCAGCGAGGAGCCGTCCGGCAACGGATACAGGACCTCGTCCTCCTCCACAGTCTCGGGTTCGAGACCGAGCACGCCTTCGTAGAAGTCCCGTGCTTCGTCGAGGTACTTCACCTCGAGCGCCAGCCACTCCAGCTGCTCTATCATCACTCTGCCGCGTCTTCCTCCGCTTCGGTATCCTCCTCTTCCGAGCCATTCCCCTCGTCTTCCTCGTCCTCCTTCTCTTCGACCTCCTCGACTTCGACCTCGTACTCTCCGTCCTCGACCTCCGCGACCATGTACGTCGCGTCCTCTGCGGGGTCGGCGCCAGTGCAGGTCCCCGGGTTCAACATGTGGACCCCGCCGTCCTCCTCGTCGTAGACCTGGTGGCTGTGTCCGAAGACCGCGACGTCCGCGTCGTTGTACTCCGCGTGCTCCTGCACCTGCGACCGGCCGTCGGTGCCGTGGCTGACGAAGAACGTCACCTCCTCGAGGTCGAATAGCTCCGCCTCCTCGAGGTCGACGCTGGAGGGGTCCATGTTGCCCCGCACCGCTATCATCGCTTGGCTCTCGTCGACGAACTCGTGGAAAGCCTTCCGGCTGTCGAAGTCACCCATGTGCACCGTCAGGTCGGATTCGCGGACGTCCTCCCAGACCTGTTCGGGTACCTCGTCCTCCCTGAACGGAACGTGGCTGTCGCCGAGTATAGCAACCCTCGTCATGTGTGATGGGATGCGGCGACAGCCGATAAACAGTTCGGGTCGCGAGAGCGCGGCCGTCTTAGTCCTCGACCTCGTCGAGGGTGCTCTGGACGTCCTCGACGCCCACCGCCTCAGCCAGCACCCCGAAGCCCGCGCGCTCGACGCTGTCGCCTGCTCGCGCCATCAACCGTGACACGATGAACTCCGGTGTCGACTTCCCGAGCTCGCCGAAACGCGGCTGGTAGTCGACTTCGAGCTCCAGGTCGTCGTCGAGTCCCTCCGCGAAGATGCCGTCGATCCGTGCGACCTCCGGCAGGGGCTTGAGGTCGTCCGCGAGGTGGGTGACGTATACTCCGAGCGCGTCGCGTTCGACGGTCAGGGTGACGAGGCCGTGGAGGAGCTCGGCGGCGCTGCCGGGCTCCGTGATGGCCTCGAACTCGTCGACGAGCATCAGGGTGTCGCCTCCCTCCGCCACCGGAGGTACGACGCTACGTAGCGTGGACTCGAGGACGCCTGCGTTGAAGCTCGAGTGCCGGCGGTGGAAGACGAGGTCGTCGAAGACCGCGACCTCCGCCTGCTCGGCGGGAACCGGCAGCCCCATCTGCGCCAGCAGCACCACCTGGCAGACGGTCTCCAGCAGCGTGGTCTTGCCGCCGCTGTTCGCGCCGGTGAGGACGGCGACGCGTTCCTCGTGGGTCGGTCCCCCTACCTCGTAGTCGACGGGCTGGACGTCGTCGCCGCGGAGCACGAGGTCGAGGTTCCGCGCGCCCTCGAGCGAGACGGAGTCGTCGACGTAACGCGGCCGACGGAGGTCGAACTCCCGCGCGAACTCCGCCAGCGAGACCCTGAAGCCCAGGTCCTCGACCGCGTCGACGGCGGCGTCGACTTCGTCCTGAACGTCTTCTAACTCCTCTCTGAGCTCGTCCTCGACTTCGGACTGGCGGTCCTCGAGGCGTCCGCGGACCTCGTCGCCGACCGACCGGAGGCTGTCCCCGACGAAGTCGAGGAGGTCGACTGCGTCCTGCGTGCACGCCGGTTCGACCTCGCTGTAGTCGAGCCCGGTCTCATCTACGACGCGGTCGACGAAGGCTTCGCGTACCTCGCCTGCGTCCCGCGCGCCGGAGTCCCTGAGAGATTCGACGAGGTCGGCTTCGTCCTCCTGCAGGGCTTCGACGGCGTCCAGCGCCTCGCGCATCCGCGAGAGCTCCGGGTCGGCGTCGTCTCCGACACCTCGTCCCTCGAGTCGAGACAGCACTCCCGCCGCCTCCTCGAGCGCGTCATGGTCGAGGTCGGCGAACTCCGGGAACCCGTCGTCGACGTCTAGCTCCAGGAGCGCGAGCGCTACCTCGACCGCTGTGCGTTCGGTGCGTTCGTACTCGCCGAGCGCGTCGACTACGGCTTCGCGGTCGAGGGACTCGAGCGCGTCACGGGTCTCCACGACCTGTCCGAGCCGTTCCTCCGCCGCTTCGGCGGAGGCGTACGGTGTGACGACGCTGACGCGGTCGGCAGCGTCCTCGTTGACCGCGTGCCGTCCGACCACGTCTAGCAGGTCCTTGTAGACATCGCGGGCGTCCGGCGTCGCGAGGACGTCGAGGCCTTCGCCGCCCTTCGCCCGTCGGACCACGCGGGCGGCCCTTCCGCCCGAGAGGCCGGCGTCCTTGAGCTTCTGGAGGTCGGCGCGTTCGATGGCGCGGCGCGCCTCGTCGGCTCCGAGCTCGTCGGTGAGCAGCTCCTCGGTCTTCGGACCGACGCCCCAGTACTCCTGCAGTCTCATACAGGGTAGCCGGCCGCCGGGGGCTTAACGCTTTTTTCCCGCGGCCGCGTAGGCTCCGGATATGCCGCTTCGCACAGACGACGAGATACGGCGCGCGTTCGAACACGACACCGTCGCCGTCGTGGGATGCTCCACGACGCCGGGGAAGCCCGCGCACGACGTACCCCGCTACCTCGTGGACCACGGCTACGACGTCGTGCCGGTGAACCCCTACGCCGACGAGGTGTTCGGGGTGGAAGCGTACGACGGCCTTTCTGAGGTCGAGGAGGACGTCGACGTCGTCGACGTCTTCAGGCCGAGCGAGGAGGTCGCGGATATCGTCGACGAGGTGCTGGACCGCGACGACGTAGAGGTGCTGTGGACGCAGCAGGGTATCCGGGACCGCGAGGCGACCGACCGGGCCGAAGAATCTGGCGTCGACGTGGTGGAGGACAGGTGCATGAAGGTGGAGCACCGCAGGCTGTTGGGCTGACCTCCGCGAGCGCGGAACCAGAGCCGTCGAATCAATCTGCGACGTACGTCGTAAACACCGGCGTCCGAACCCTACGTTTTATCCTCTCGTCCCCGAACTAAGACCCATGAGCCTAGACGAAGACGCCCTCGAGTACCACAGGAGGGACCCACCGGGCAAGATACGTATATCTACCACGAAGCCCACCCAGACCCAGAGGGACATCAGCCTCGCCTACTCTCCCGGGGTCGCCGCACCCTGCCGCGAGATAGACGAGGACCCCGAGAAAGCGTATGAGTATACCGCGAAAGCCAACCTCGTCGGCGTCGTCAGCAACGGAACCGCGGTGCTCGGTCTCGGCGACATCGGCGCGCAGGCGTCGAAGCCCGTCATGGAGGGCAAGGGCGTCC
>CAZXNG010000060.1:0-6857 GCA_964642065.1 uncultured Halobacteriales archaeon | reverse complement strand
GGCGAGAACACCCTGCTGAACCCGTCGACACCGGTCTACGACCTCGTGGAGGACGAGGTCGTCTACGGACACCTCCCGCCCGAGCGCCGGGCGCTCCAGAGGCAGGCGCGCAGCGGCCTCAGCGACCGCGTCGGCGAGGAGCTCTACAAACCCGTCGTCGTGGCGACGGCGCTCGACGACACAACGCTGGAGAAGACGGAGAAAGAGGACCTGCTACGCGACTGAACAGAGGCGTGCACCGGCGACGTCACGGGGTAGCGGACGTAGCGTTAGAGTTTAACGCCGGGGCGCCGGTTTATCCGGCGTGAGACGCGCCATCCGGTCGAACCTCGTCGGCGGCCTCGTGGTGATAGCGCCGCTCGCCGTCACCGCGTACGTCGTATACTGGACCTACACAGTCATAGTCGGACTCCCCGGCACCTCCCTGCTGCGCGTGACCGACGACCCCGTGGTCAACGACTTCATCCAGCTCACGTTCACCGTCGCCCTCATCGTAGCGATGCTGCTCGTCGTCGGGTACGTCGTCAGGACCGCCACCGGCGTCTTCCTGAAGAACTGGCTCGACCGCACGGCGCGAAGGATACCCGTCGTCGGCTTCTTCTACAACGCCACACAGATGGCTGTCGAGGCGGTGTCGATGGGTAAGAAGGAGTTCAACCGCCCGGTGAAGATGGACTTCGACGGAATCAGGATAACGGGTTTCAGAACCGGAGGAGAGACCGAAGACGGTCGGGAGATGGTTTTCGTGCCGACGTCCCCGAACATCACCTCCGGACTCGTCGTCGAGATAGACCCCGAGCTCACGGAGGACGCGGGCGAGTCGACGGAGGAGGCTCTGACGAGGGTGCTCAGCGCGGGGTTCGCGTCGGCGAAGGACGAGGAGAAGTTCGCCGACCAGATGGAGGCGTTCGAAGGCATGGGGTTGACCTCCACCGACGAAGAGGATGTGGAGTCAGGCGGCGAGAACGAAGAAAGGTAGCCGTCCGCTCCGACGCACCACAGACGGGGGTTCGACGAACGCCGTACGAAGAGGAAGTAATAAGTGACGAGTCTCTGTTTGTAGCGTAAGATGCCGAAGAAAGCTCTCGTGACCGGTGCCTGTGGCTTCACTGGCAGCCACATGCTCGAGCTGCTGGCGGACGAGGGATGGGACGTGGTCGCCACGGACCTCGAGGGGAGCCAGAGGAACGCCTACTACACGGAGGGAGAGGGCGACGTACCCAACCCCGTCTACTACGAGGACATCTTCGAGGAGTACGGCGCGGAGTTCGTCGCCGCCGACCTCACGAACCGGGACAGCCTCGAACCCGTCTTCGACGGCCACAGCTACGACTGCGTCTTCCACATCGCCTCGCTGTTCGACTACTTCGCCGAACGCGACGTCCTCGACGGCGTCAACGTCGACGGAGGAAGGAACATCGCGGAGCTATCGGCGGAGAACGACGTCGGCCAGTTCGTCCACTGGAGCACCCTCGGCGTGCTCGGCGACGCCGGCTTCGAGGAACCGAACTACGAGGACGCGGAGTACGAGCCCCACAACCGGTACTGCAAGAGCAAGGTAGAGCAGGAGAAAGCGTTGAAGGAGGTCAGCGACGAGCAGGACCTCCCGCTCACCATCATCCGCCCCGCCCCCATCTACGGACCCCGACACAGGTACGGCGTCTACCACATACTGCTGCTGCTCCGGAAGTTCGGGATAGCGCCGGTGACGAGCATCTACCCCCGCGACAAGCAGCTGATGTTCCCCTGCGTCCACGTCCACGACCTCGTGAACGCCGCGCTGTTCGTCCACGAGAACCAGGACGAGGCCGCGGGCGAGACCTACCACGTCACCAGCGACTGCATCGGACAGGACGAGCTCATCGACTTCCTCGCCGACAGCCTCGGGGTGAAGAAGAAACGCATCCCCGCGCCGCTGTTCGCTTACAAGCTCTACGGCAAGCTCGCGATGTGGGCTTCCCACCGGCTCGAGCGGAAGGCGCGGGCGAAGGGCACGCGGCCGAAGGTCGACGCCTCGATGACCCACTACCTCACGCACAACATGTGGTTCAGCAACCAGAAGATCAAGGACCTCGGCTTCGACTTCGAGTACCAGGACCCCAGGAAGGGGCTGTGGGACTTCATCACCTGGGCGAAAGGGGAGGGGATGGTCTAGATGCTGGTCAGCGTACTCGCGGTTCCCGCGCTGCTCGTCCTCGGCTTCCTCACCGCATGGGTGCACAAGAACTGGCTGGTGCGCCGGAACCCCGACAGCTACGTGATACTGAACGCGGTGTTCGTCGTACTGTTCTGGCTGCACGCCGTCTACGCGGCGATCGGTGGCTCCATGACACCAACAGTCGAGGTCGGCAGCAGCCTGGTGGGCGTGCTCTACGTACTGTCGTACCCGCTCTGGTTCAAGTTCGCAGCCGAGCGCGCGTTCGTGCTGTTCGGACGCGACCCCTCGCAGGGCGGCGTCACCTGGGTGCTCCGGATAAAGGACGACACCGAGAGCTTCGAACCCAACTGGGAAGACTGACGCAGCACCGTTCTCGTAAGCCTTGACCTACGAACCCGGGGACGCCATCGACTCCACCTCCGGCGGCTGCCTCCTCCGCGTCCGCGTCACCCCCGACGCAAGCGACTCCGAGGTCGGGGGCTTCGACGAGTGGCGCGGCAGGTACGAGGTACGGGTCAGCGAGCCGGCGGAGGACGGCCGCGCGAACCGGGAGCTAGAGCGGGTTCTCGCGGAGGTGCTGGACGCCGACGTCCGGCTAGAGAGCGGTGCGACGTCGAGAGAGAAAGCCGTCGAGGTAGCGATGTCCAGGCAGCAGATACTCCGGAGTCTGGAGGGATAGAGCTTCTCTCCGCGGCCGTTCCCGCGTCGTGAAAATCCGCGACGGTGGTTTAAGCACAGCTTCCTTACTCCGGATACAGCGCACCGCCGCTGCAACGGATCCGCGTCAGCATACCCACACCAAGAACCGCAAGCTGTCATCACCCGGACGACGGAACGTCGTCCGGACCTACCTATCCGACGCTTCCGTTACAACGAGCCGCCGCTGACCGCCGGCAGTATGCTGATCTCGTCGTCCTCGCCGATAGGGGTGTCGAGGCCGTCCTCGTGACGGACGTCCTCGCCGTTGACGTAGAGGTTGACGAACCGCCGGAGCTCGCCGTCCTCTATCAACCGTTCCTCGAACTCCTCGCCGTACTGCTCCGCGAGCTCGTCGACGGCGTCCCCCACCGTCGATGCCTCCACCGTGGTGTTGCGTTCGCCGGTGACGCGTTCGAGCGCGCTCGAGAACTTCACCTTCGCCATCCTACCGCGCCTCCACGGCGTCCGCGGCGGCTTCTCCGCGGTTCTCGAACTCCTCCAGCCGCGCCTCGATGCTCTCGGGCACGTCTAGGTAGTCTGCGAGCGTCGCGTCCGCCTTCAGTCCGTTGCCCGTTATGTTGACGACCACTGTCTCGTCCTCCTCTACGTGTCCTTCTTCCACCAGCTGCTTCAAGCCTGCGATGGTGGTGCCGCCAGCGGGCTCGGTGAAGACGCCCTCGGTGCGGGCCAGCAGCCGGATGCCCTCGATGATCTCGTCGTCCGAGGGGTCGGCGGCGTAGCCCCCGCTGTCCTGGATGGCTTCCTTGGCGTAGAAGCCGTCGGCGGGGCTGCCGATGGCGAGACTGTGAGCGAGGGTCTCGTAGTCCTGCACCGGCACCACGGCTTCGTCGTTTCGGACGGCCTTCGCTATCGGGAGGACGTCGGGCTGGCAGCCGCTCATCCGGACGTCGCCGTCGTCGATGAGTCCGGCTTGCTCCATCCGCTGGAACCCCCGCTGCACCGACAGCAGCGATGCGCCGGCGGCCATGGGATGCACGACGTGGTCGGGGGCCTCCCAGCCGAGCTGTTCCGCGGCCTCGAACGCCATCGTACTGCTGCCTTCGGTGTAGTAGGGCCGGAGGTTGATGTTGACGAAGCCCCAGCCGCGGTCGTCCGCTACCTCCGTCGCCAGCCGGTTGGCGTCGTCGTAGTTGCCTTCCACCGGCACTATCTCGGGGTCGTACGCCAGCGTCTGCGTTATCTTGCTCTTCTCGATGCTGTCGGGGAGGAAGATGTAGGCGGGCAGGCCGGCTTTGGCGGCGTGGGCGGCGACGCTCGACGCGAGGTTGCCGGTGGAGGCGCAGCCGACGGCGTCGACGTCGAAGTCGAGGGCTCGGGCGACGGCGACGGCTGTGACGCGGTCCTTGAACGAGAACGAGGGATTGACGCTGTCGTTTAGCACGTAGAGCTCGTCGATGCCGAGCTCGTCGGCGAGGTTGTCGGCCTTCAGCAGCTTGTTGAAGCCGGTTCCGAGGTCGACCTCTGCGAACGACTCCTCGTTCTCTACGGGGAGTAGGTCGACGTACCGCGCTATGCTGTGGGGGCCGGCCTCTATCTCCTCGCGGCTGGTGTCTATCTCGTCGTGGTCGTACTCGACCTCTAGGGGTCCGAAGCATGCTTCGCAGGTGTTCCGTATCTCCGGCGGGTACTCCTTCCCGCACTCTCGACACCGTAGGCAGTCTACCTTGCTCATTACTGGTAAGCAGGTAATGCACGCATATAATATTTGTTATCTGTTGGATAACCCACGGTAATACGCGGTCGTGTGCATGCAGCCCTAACCCACCCACACGGAGCTCCACCTCGCGGCGTAAGACAACTCTTATTGACGGAGACGGCCAACACCGCCCCATGAGCGCCGAAGACACCGCCGCCGGCGAACGCCAGAACTGCGTTAGCTGCGGCGTCAACATAGTCCGCGCGGGCTTCACCGACTTCGACTGCCCCGACTGCGGCTACCACATCCACCGATGCAGGAAGTGCAGGAAGCAGAGCAACCTCTACAAGTGCCCCGACTGCGGCTTCGTGGGACCCTAGAGATGGGTAAGGTAGTAGCCCAGCTCAAGGTGATGCCCGAGGGGAAGGACACCGACCTCGACAGCCTCGAGGACAGCATCGAGGAGGCGCTGCCCGAAGGCACGGACCTGAGCGGGATAGCGCGCGAGGAGGTCGCGTTCGGACTCGTCGCCCTCATGGTCAACGTCATGGTAGAGGACGAGGAAGGCGACACCGAGGACGTCGAAGCCACGCTCGCCGAGCTCCCGCTCGTCGAGAGTGCAAACACCGAGAACGTCGGACGCGTCTGAGCCAGTACGCGCTGCCGGTCGGCTTTCTACCTCTTCAGACGACCTCGTTCTCAAGCACTCCGACGCCCTCGACCTCGACCTCTACGGTGTCGCCGCGTTCCATGGCGCCGACGCCCTCCGGCGTACCGGTCGCGATGAGGTCGCCGGGTTCGAGAGTCATGAACCGCGACAGCTCCGCGATGATCTCCTCGACGCTGTACGCCATGTGCCGGGTGTTGGAGCTCTGTACCACCTCGCCGTTCAACCTGGTCTCGACATCGAGGTCCGAGGGGTCGAGACCGGTCTCGAGGTAGGGGCCGACGGGGCAGAAGGTGTCGCCGCCCTTCGCCCGCGCCCACTGGCTCTCCCGCTCCTGCCAGTCCCGCATCGTGACGTCGTTGACGCAGGTGTAGCCGCGGACGTGGTCGAGCGCCTCGCTCTCCGGCACGTCGCGGCATCGGTCACCGATGACTACGCCGAGCTCGCCCTCGTAGTGGAGGTCGCTGGTCTCGTCGGGGTACCTTATCTCTCCGCCGCTGCCGACGAGCGCGGAAGGCGGTTTGAAGAAGAAAAGCGGGAACTCCGGCACCACGTTGTCGAGCTCCTCCGCGTGCTCTACGTAGTTCCGGCCGACGGCGACTATCTTCGACGGCTGGCAGGGTGGCAGCAGGTCGACGTCCATCTCCGCGTACACCTCGCCGTCCGCCTCCAGCCCGTAGTCGTACGCCTCCGCCTCGTGTACCTCGCCCTCGAACTCGAAACGAGCGGTCTTCATGTTCCCTGGAAGCATCTCCGGCGTCTTAGAACCCACCGCTACCAGTCGAAGGTTCGGAAGACCTCCGTCAGACGAGCCGTCAGAAGAACTCCTTCCGAGCCGCGGCGTCCCGGTGGTAGACGCCGAACTCGCCGTCCGCGAGCTCCGAGCCGCGGTAGACGGGGCCGTCGCTGCAGACGGGCGAGCCCGAGGTGTCGATGCAGCACGAGCCGCAGACGCCGAAACCGCACTTCATGTACCGTTCGAGGCTGCACTGGACGTCGCCGCGGCGGTCGCCGAACCGTTCGAGCACCGCCGCCATCATCGGCTCCGGACCGCACGCCGCCACCTCCGAGGGCTCGACCTTCTCCTCCACGACGTCGTCCAGCAGCTCCGTCACCAGGCCTTCGTATCCCTGGCTGCCATCCTCCGTCGCGACGCGGACGTCGGCGACGTCGGAGAGCCGGTCGTCGAACACCACCTCGTCCGACGACGCCGCACCTATCAGGGTGGTGACGTCGGCGCCCGCCGCCGCAGCCTCCTCCGTCAGCATCGCCACCGGAGCCATGCCGGTGCCGCCGCCGACTATCACGACGTCGTCGGCGGGTACGTCGAAGGTCGAGCCGAAGGGGCCGCGTACGCCGAGAAGGTCGCCGGCCTCAAGCTCCAGCATCGCCTCCGTCGCGTCGCCCACTGCGCGCACGGTGATGCCGTCGGGGTAGCTGAAGCTCATCGGGACCTCGTCGACTCCGTGCACCCAGAACATACCGAACTCGCCGGCGGAGACGTCGAACTCGCGGTCCCAGCGGACGGTGGCGATGCCGTCGCCCTCGCGTTCGACTTCGGTTACCTCGACCTGGATAGGTCTCACCAGAATCCCTCCATATCGGTCGACCCGTTCGGGGCGTTCACTCCGGCACCTCCTTCTCGTGTGCGAGTCCTACGAGGTCGTCGTGCGAGA
>CAZXNG010000059.1:0-6879 GCA_964642065.1 uncultured Halobacteriales archaeon | reverse complement strand
CACCCCGGCGATAATGAGGTTCGACGTCTACACCCGGGTCATCTACGTCGAACAGGACGCCTGGCGCGCCGACGTCGCCTCCCTGCTGTCGCTCCAGCTCGTGGCGCTGACCGTCGTCGTCCTCGTGGCGGAGTCCCGTCTCAGCGAGGTCAGGGACATCACGTCGAAGGGCGGCAGCCGCAGGCTGGAGATGTCGCTGGGGCGGTGGCGGCTTCCCGCCACCGCCGCCTGCGTCGCGGTTCCGTTGCTCGCTCTCGCCGTTCCCGTCGGAGTCCTGTTCCTCTGGCTGTTCCGCGGCGAGGCGGCGTACTCGAGCGGCGGCGGCTTCGAGGTGGGGTACGCGTTGAACTCCGTGTACGTCGCGGGTCTCGCCGCAGCGGTGACGGTGGTGGCGGCGTTGCCGGTGGCTTACGCTGCTGCGGTAGACGCCAACAGGTTGAGCCGGATAGCGGAGCGTGCGACGTACGTCGGTTACGCCCTCCCCGGCGTGGTGCTCGGCCTCGGACTCGTGTACTTCGGCTCCAGCACCGCTCTGTACCAGACGATACCGCTGCTGGTGTTCGGATACACCGTGAAGTTCCTGCCGGAGGCAGTGGGTACGACGAGGGCTTCGTTCCTCCAGTTCGACACGCGGCTGGCGGAGGCCGCTAGGACGCTGGGAAGCCGTCCTCGTCGGACGTTCTACGACGTAGTGCTGCCGTCGATAGCGCCCGGCGTCGTCGCCGGCGCCGCGCTCGTCTTCCTGACGACGATGAAGGAACTACCTATAACGCTGTTCCTCCGGCCTGCGGGCTTCGACACCCTCGTCACCAGGGTGTGGGCGATGTACGGCGAGGGGTTCTACGGACAGGCGGCGTTGCCGGCGCTGATACTCGTCGGCATCTCCGCTCTGTCGATGCTGGTGATACTGTCTCGAGAGAGGTACGATGCCAGATAGAAGAAGGTACGACGCAGCCGCGGCAGCTGTCGCAGCCGTCTCCGCCGGCGTCGCCTACCTCGTCTCCACGCAGGTGTTCCCGTACCTCTCCACCAACCACGACGAAGGCGTCTACCTCCAGCAGGCGGAGATGCTTCTGGACGGCCGTCTGTTCATGCATGCCGGCGACCTCGTCGAGTTCTTCCGACCGTGGTTCTTCGTCGTCGACGACGGCGCGATGTACCCGAAGTACACGCCGGTGCCCTCCCTCGTCTTCGCGGCCGGCGAAGCCCTAGGCGACTTCAGTCTCGCGCTGGCTGCGGTGTCGTTCGCCGTCGTCGGCCTCACCTACCTCGTCGTCTCGGAGGCGTGGAATCCGCGCGTCGGGGCGCTTGCAGCCGGCATGCTCCTGCTGTCGCCGTTCTTCGTCGTCCAGTCGGGGCTGTTCCTCCCGTACGCTACGACGACGGCGTTCAACCTAGGTCTCGCGTACTGCTACCTCCGGGCACATCGGGAGGAATCCGGTATCGCTCCCGCGGTGGCGGCGGGCGTCTGTGGCGGCGTCGCGTTCTTCTCCCGTCCCTTCACCGCGGTGCTGTTCGCCGCGCCTTTCGCCGCACACGCGGCCTACACCATCTACTTATCCCACGTGGACGCTGGAGGCGACGTCGCGGGGGCCCTGCGGCGGTACGGGGCCATGGCTGCACCCGGCCTCGTCTTCGTCGGCGTCACCCTCGCATACAACCACGTGATGACGGGCGACGCCCTGGTGTTCCCCTACCTCGAGTTCGCGCCGGAGGACGGGCTCGGCTTCGGCGAACGCAGCATCCTCGGCTACACCCGGGTCTACGACCCCGCGCTCGCCTTAGAGGCCAACACCCGCGTCGTCTGGAGCTTCCTCTACCGGTGGGGGCCGGCGGCGGCGGTGGGTTCCTTGCTGGCGGCGGTCGGCGCTTGGCGTCTGTATCGGGAACCCGACTGGCGGAGGTCGGTCGTCGCCGGCGTCGCCGTCTCGGTCGTCGCGGGCAACGTCTTCTTCTGGGGCAACCTCAACGTCCTCGGCGACATCTCGGACCCGACGGACGGGCTCCTGCATCTCTACGGGCCGCTGTATCACTTCGACCTGCTTCTGCCGGCTGCCACGCTGTCGGCAGCGGGCGTAGTCTACCTCTACGGACGCGTGGACGAGGTCGTGGGCGAAAAGCAGGCTGTCGCAGTAGCAGCGGCCGTCCTGCTGGCTGCGGCGGCCGTCGGAGGAGCCGGGGTTGCGGACGTCCTCGGGGAGAACTCCCGGATCTCGGAGAGCTACGACGCAGCCTACCAGCCGTTCGACGGTATGGACGAAGAGCTCGACGGCGGCCTCGTCTTCCTGCCGACGCCTTACGGCCCCTGGCTGAACCATCCGTTCCAGTACCTCCGGAACCACCCGTCTCTCGACGGCGAGACCGTGTACGCGATGGACCACGGCGGCGACAACCTCGAGGTCGTCGACACCTACCCGGACAGAGAGCTGTTCAGGTACAGCTACCGCGGAGAGTGGAGGCCACAAGACGGAGAGGGAGTCGAGCCGATGCTGGAGCCGCTGGAGGTCGTCGAAGGCGACCTAATCGTCCTCGAGACGAGGTTCGACGTCCCTGGAGAGCCGACGGGTGTGTCGGCGTCACTGGGTGGCACCGGTTCATCAGGTAGTGAGGTGTCGGTCGAAGAGGGAGGGGGTGTAGTGCGCTGGGGTTTCGAGGGGGGTTCGGCGTTCCTGCTCGACGGTGACGGAGACGTCGTCGAACAGGTCGAGGTTGACGGTTCGGGAGAGGTGACCTTGACCGTGGACGTCGCGATGCGGTACGACTCCTTCCGTATACGTCAGGAGGCGGTCTACGGGTCGACGGACGGTGGAGTCAGGCTGCTGGCTCCGCCGTACACTGAGGTCTGTTACTCGTCGCGCAGGTGTGGCGGCGAGGCAGCAGCGGTTCCGTCGCTCGGCGTCGACGTCGACACCGAGGTCACCGGAGGCGTTCCTGTATCGGGACCTTGATGATGGACTTGCCGATGGCTGCCCCGCCCGTGAAGGGGTTGAGCTTGGTCTCGCCGAGACGTTCGTCGTACTCTATCGGCACCTCGACGACGTCGTAGCCCCGCATCATCGGGCGTATCAGGAGCTCGGCGCTCAGGCCAGTGTTCTCCGTCCACGTGATGTCCTCGACGACCTCTCGGCGGTAGGCTCGCATCCCCGTCGTGGTGTCGTTGACCCTACGGAGCATGAGGACGGAGGCGGCAAGCGCGAACATCCTGTTACCGAGCTCGTTGAACGCGGGCATCGCGTCTGCGCCTCCGGATATCCGGTCTCCGCTGACGACGTCGTATCCCTGGTTGACGAGGTCGAGGAACTCCGGTATCTGCTCCATCGGGTAGGTGTCGTCGCAGTCGGTCGTGAAGACGACGGGAGTGGTGGCGGACAGCAGGGCTTCCCGGACGGCGACTCCGTAGCCCTGGGGCTCCTGCTCGATGACGCGGGCTCCGTGGTCGCGGGCTATCTCCGGTGTCTGGTCGCTGCTTCCGTCCACACAGACGACCTCGGCTTCGTCGTCGGTGACGTCAAGGACGTCCGTAATCACCGTGGCTACGGCTTCCTCCTCGTTGTACGTGCCCATGACGACGCTTACGTCGTCGTATCCGTAGGCTTCGTCTCCACCTGGTGCGGCTCCGCTGTCCTCGTCGAGGGTCTCGGTCTCGGTCGACATGGTAGATTGGTGTCGAGGCACCACCTTGAATTTTTAGGTTCGCCGAAAAATTCCGGTAGTTTGACCTTCACCCACCCCCAGCCAGCATCCAGTGAACTCCACCAGAAAGGGATGGTTCCGGTTCCTCGCGCTGCTCGCCGTCGTCCTCGCGGCCGCGTACGTCTTCGCCGACCAGCTCGACACAGGCCGTGTAGTGGCGCTGGTCGCCGGAGCCAGCCCGCTCTACCTCGGGGCAGCGACGCTGGTCTACGCCGCCTCCTGGCATCCCCGGGGCGCACGGTACCGGGAGATACTGCTCGCCACGGGCTACCGATGCTCCACACACGCCATGACCGCGGCGGTATTCGTCAGCCAGACCGCCAACCTCCTGTTCCCCGCTCGCGCTGGCGACGCCTCGCGCGCCTACGTCGTCAAGAGAAGGTCGAACGTGCCGTACTCGACGGGCGCTGCGTCGCTCGCGGGGGAGAGGTTCCTCGATGTCGTCGTGGTGGGCGGCTTCGCCGCAGCCGGCCTGCTCTACGTCGTCTTCTCAGGTGGAGCCGTGAAAGTCCAGCGTCACCCAGAGGTGCTCTGGGGCGGCGCCGCTCTCGTCGCCGTCGCCGTCACGGGCGTCGCTGCCCTGTTGCTCGCGTCGAGCCTCGGTGTCGCCGGGCTGGAGAGGGTTCCCCGCGTGACGGAGTCCGCCGCCGAGGCCGTACAGGGCTTCGTCGACGACGTCGCCGCGGTGTTCGAGGAGCCCGTGGGCTTCGCTCGTCTACTGGGCTGGAGCGTGCTCGCCTGGGGGCTCGACGTCGCCGCCGGCGGCCTCGTGTTCGTGGCGCTCGACGTCGAACCCGTGGTCGCCGCGCCGGCGGCGCTCGTCGGCGTCAGCGTCGGCAACCTCGGGAAGGCGGTACCCTCCACGCCCGGAGGACTCGGCCTCTACGAGGCCGGTTTCGCCGCCTCGGTCACCGCGGCGTTCCCGATAGCCTGGCAGGCCGCGGTGGCGGCCGCTGTCGTGGACCACGCGCTGAAGAACGCCGTCACCGTCGTAGGAGGCGTGGCCTCCGCTCTGGCGCTGAACGTATCTCTGACCAGCGTCCCGGAGGAAGAGGGTTAGTTCACAGGTCGGCGTCGACTACCTCCGCGGTCCTGAGCGCGAGCGCGGCTATCGTGAGCGTCGGGTTCATCGCACCGCCGGTGACGAAGACGCTGCTACCGGCGACGTAGAGGTTGTCGAGGTCGTGGGTCTTCGTGTAGCGGTCGACGACGCTATCGTCAGGGTCCTCTCCCATCCTTGTGGTCCCCATGTGGTGGAACGCGGGGCCGGTGTCCTCGGGTCCGACGGTCCATCTGTCGTACGCGTCGAGCTCGTCGAGTATCGAGTGCTGGAACTCGTTGACGCTGGATATCGCGTCCTTCGTTCGGTCGCCGACGCTCCACCTGACGTCGGGCACGGGGTTCCCGAGGTCGTCGGTCTCCGTGGGATGCAGCCTTATCTGGTTGTCTCGTCGGGGAAGCTGCTCGACGAGGGCTCCGACTGCGAGGTGGCCGCCGTACTCCCGCCGGAGGTCCTTCAGGAGGTCGTCGCCCCAGCTGTCGGAGTGTAGAGCTGTCTCGACCGGGGAGGGGCCGGCGTAGTTCAGGAACTCCATCTTGACGCCGAGCGGAGTGAGCTCTTCACCGTCGTAGAACTGGTGGCTCTCGCTGGTGACGAACCCCACGTGGTTCTGACGGGTGTCCCGGTCGACGACGCCTCCGGCTCCAGCGAACAGGTGTTCGGTGAAGTAACGGCCGACGGCTCCGCTGGAGTTCGCGAGCCCGTCGGGGTAGCTATCGCTCTCCGACAGCAGGAGCAGCCTCGGGTTCTCGACGCCTCCGCAGGCGACGACGAACGCCCGCGCCTCCTGTCGGTGTGTCTCGCCGTCCGGAGTGGTGTACCTCGCTGCCTCCACCGTCCCTCCCTGGCGGTCGTGCTCCAGTCGGGTTACCCGTGCGCTGTCGACGACGCGGGCGCCCCGTTCCTCGGCCTTCTCCACGTGGACCTCGGCGGTGTACTTGGCGCCGGAGGGACAGACGGGCTGACAGGTTCCGTAGCCCTGGCACGCGTCCCGGTCGTCGTACGGCCGGAGGTTCCTGGCGTTGCCCGTGGAGTGGGTCGTGACGCCGAGAGCGTCGCAGGCCTCCGCGAAGACACCGTCGCTGTAGGAACGGGGGAACGCCTCCATCGGAGAAGGGTCGTCGCGGGGCGGCGCGAACGGGTTGTCGTCGCCGACGGCGACCCCTAGCTCCGTCTCAGCTTCGGCGTAGTAGGGCCGGAGGTCGTCGTACGATATCGGCCAGTCTTCGCCGAGTCCGACACGGCTGTGGAGCTCGAAGTCGCGTTCGTGGTGCCTCATCACCATGCCCTGCCAGTGCAGGGTGGAGCCGCCGACTCCCTTCACCCGTGCGGCGTTCAGATGGTACTGGCGTTCGCCCGTCGACTGGTACCGGTCGCGTTCACCACCCATGTTCCACACCTCGTCGGGGCCCCACGCGGGCCGGAGGGAACGCTCCATCCGTTCGAGCCGGTCGTCGCCGTCGAACCTCTCTCCCGCCTCTAGCACGACGACGTCGTGTCCGCGGCCGGCGAGGTCGTCCGCTACGAGCGCGCCGGCGGGTCCGCTTCCGACTACGCAGACGTCGACGCGTTCGCTCGGCCGTCGGTCGTCCGTCGTCACCTCGTACCCCCTCTCCGGTAGCTGGACAGGCCGCCGGGATGTCCTACGGGGTTCTCGATGCCGACGAGCCTTCCGCCGAGGGGGGTCGTGTAGAGCGCGTACTGTAGCTCGTTGACGACGTGGAACCTGAGCCTCTCCGGCAGGGTTCCGTCCGCCACAGGGTCGGCTTCGTCGGAGCCGTAGCTCCTCTGCTGCTCCGAAATCTCGTCGGGTGAGAGGTGAGAGAGTACCGAGTCCTCCAGCTCCTGGCTCGCGTCGTCGAGGTCCGAAAGCGTGGTGCGTACGCCGTCGAGGTAGCCCTCCCTGCCCTCCAGCCTACCGACCACGTAGGTCTCGACGAACTCTCCGTTGGCCTCTACCTCCGAGGGGTAGATGGCCTCCGCGACCTGCGACAGTCCGTCCACGACGTCCTGTGGCGCGTCATCGGGTTCGAGGCATCCGGTCGTGACGCCGGCGAACGCGAGGGCGGCAAGGGCGTCGCGACGCGTGAGCTCCATCAGCGAGGTTTAGTTTTCGGCTGGCCTAA